>JACCYX010000200.1 GCA_013696265.1 Chloroflexia bacterium | reverse complement strand
TCCGGATGCGTTCCGGGTCCACGGCATCGGCGGCGAGGCGGGCGGCGTTGTGCGTGCCACTGAGGTCGGCCGAGATGGTGACGCAGACGACATCCTGACCGCGCTCCCGGGCATCGCGGAACACGGTATCGAAGGCCGTCACCGGCGGCTGGGAGGTTGTCGGCAGGGCCGGGGCTTCCCGCAGTCTGTCCAGGAAATCGCCTGGCGTGAGGTCGATCCCGTCCCGGAACGATTCGGTGCCGAACATGACGTTCAGGGGCACGACCACGATCCCGAGGTCTTCGGCCATCGGACGGGGGATGTCGGCCGTCGAATCGGTGACGACGAGTACGTTTTGGCGATCAGCCACCGGAACGCTCCTTCAATACCACGCCGAGCACGCCGGGACCGACGTGGGTCGAGATCACGGGGCCGATCTGGACGACCGGGACGGTCTCCCGGCCGGCGATGCCGGCGACCAGTGCGGCAAGGTCCCGCGCTTCATCGGGCGTCGAATTGTAGAGCACAGCCGCCTCCTCGATGTCGTTCAAGTCCCTGGCGAAGGCGGTCAAGGCGGCGATCGCCTTCGAGCGAGTCCGGGTTCGCTCGAAGGGCACGACCTGGCCCTCCTCGACGCGCAGGAGCGGCTTGAGCTGGAGCAGCGAGCCGAGCAGTTGGGCGGCCTTCCCGATGCGGCCGCCGCGGCGAAGGTGCTCCAGCGTCTCGACGAAGAAGACGAGGTGGTACTGGTCGATCTCGGCGGTCAAGGTGGCGGCGATCTCCGCCAGCGGACGCGCCTGGTCCGCGAGTTGAGCGGCCCGGACCGCCTGGCAGGCGAGTCCATAGCTCACGTTGAGCGAGTCCACCACCTCGACTGGCACGGTATCGGCCAAGGCTTCGGCGGCGAGCCGGGCTGACTGGACCGTGCCGCTCAGTTTCGAGGAGGACAACACGCAGACGATCCCGTCATGGCTCGCGGCGAGCCCGCGAAAGGCATCTTCGAAGACGCTGGCCGCTGGATGCGACGTGGTCGGCAGTTTCTCCGATGTCGCCAACCTGGCCATGAACTCGTCGGGGGTGAGGTCGATCCCGTCGCGCCAGGTTTCCTGCCCGAAATGGATGTTGAGCGGGACCACCGTGATCTCGAGTTGCCGCTGGACCTCCGCGGGAAGATCGGCTGTGCTGTCGGTGACGATCGCGATCGTGCGCGTCATCTCATGATCTTCCTTTCCTGCCCCGAACCACACACTGGTCACTCCACGCTGATGACGAAGAGGTAGTGTGGCTGGCCACCGTCGGGGAACTCCGCCTGGGTCTCCGGGAAGGCCAGCGCCACCGCCTGGCGAAGTGCCTGGACATCGGCGTCGGTGGCGTCCAGACCGGCGAAGGCGGTCACCACTTCGGGGTTTTCGAGATTGGCGCTGGCGAAGAGCCTCGCCACCACGCTGGCCAGGTCGTCCCCGGCGGCCACCACGTCATCGTCGATCAGGCCGATGACCTGACCGTAGGCAATCCGCAGGCCATTCAGGTCAACATCGCGGACCGCCCTGGCGAGCGCGAGGGACTTCGCCGCGGATGCGGCACCAGTCATCGCCTGGACGTTGCCGTCGAGCGGTTCGGCGCAATTGAATGACCCCAGGGCCGCCAGCCCCTGGGGCACGGAGGTGGTTGGAATCACCCGGACCGCACGTCCGGTCAGGCTGACGACCTGGTTGGCGGCGAGGATGACGTTCTTGTCGTTGGGCAAGAGGATGACCTGATCGACGGGCGCCCCGTCCACCGCCTTGAGCAGGTCTTCCGTGCTCGGGTTCATGGTTTGCCCGCCGCGGACGATCGTCGTCGCCCCCATGTCTCGCAAGGCGCGGGCCAGGCCGTTCCCCGAGGCGACGGCGACCACCGCGGTCGATCCGTGAAACGGCTCCGGTGCGGCGGTCTCGCGGGAAGCGATCGCCGCGGCGCGCTGGCTGGCGAGCGTTTCCGTCTGCATCGCCATGTTGTCGATCTTGATCTGGTCGAGCGAGCCGAGCCGCGTCGCGTAGTCGAGGACCCGGCCCGGACATTCGGTGTGGATGTGGACCTTGAGCATCGTGTCGTCGCCGACGATGACCGCGCTCTGGCCCATCGCCGCCAGGTCGTCGCGCGCCCGTTCGAAATCGAGATCGGCGCCGAAAACCATGAAGTTGGTGCAGTAACCATAGTCGTTGTCACCATGCCATTCCGGGATTCGGTCCAGGAACTGCATGCCGGCGCCCGGACCGAGCGCCGGGGCGGGCTCCTCCACGATCTCGGTGTCGCCCAGGGCGTATCGTTCGAGGCCCTGGAGGATGATCACGATCCCCTGTCCGCCCGCGTCGACGACGCCCGCCTGGCGCAGGATGTCGAGCAACTCGGGCGTCGAATCGAGCGCCCGCTGTGCGCCGTCGATCGCGTCGCGAAGCACAGTCGTCAGCGACGGCGTGTGCTGGGCGGTGGCCAGCGCCCGGTCGGCGGCGCCCCGGATCACGGTCAGCATCGTCCCTTCGACCGGACGCATCACGGCCTTGTAGGCCATGTCCCGCGCTTCGCCGAGAGCCCGCGCCAGGTCCCGGCCATCCAGTTCGTCACGCTCCTGGATGCCGCTTGCGAATCCCCGGAAGATCTGGGAGAGGATGACGCCGGAATTGCCGCGGGCACCCAGCAGGGCGCCGCGGGCGAGCAGTTGGCCAACCTCGGCCGCGGACAGGTCGCCTTCCGGAATGGCCCCAACGGCGGCCGTCATCGTCATCGCCATGTTCGTACCGGTATCGCCGTCCGGCACGGGGAAGACGTTGAGGGCATTGACCTGTTCGCGGTGGGCGTCGAATAGGGCCGCCGCGAAGGCGAAGGCTTCGCCGAGTTGGCGACCGTTCCAGATCCGCGATTGGCTCACGCGGGACGGAGGTGGGAAGACGGTATCAGTCACACCGAGCCTCGCGACGCATCGCTGACGTGGAGGCCATCGACGTTGACGTTGATGCGTTCGACATCCATCCCGAGCACCCGTTCGACCTGGAACCTGACCGCCTGCATCACGTTCGACGCGACGGTCAAAATGGGCGTGCCGTATTCCATCACGACCGAGAGTTCGATCGAAACGCGATTGTCAACGACCGAGATGTCAATGCCGCGCGCCGCGCTGGAGAACCCCAGCCGCCGGCCGATGGCGGAGCCGAGCGACCGCGGGGCGAGGTCGACAATGCCGTAGCAGGAGAGAACCGCCTCGTGGACGATGGTCAGGATCGCGCCGTCCGCGATGCTGACCTGTCCTGCCGGTGCAGGTTGGGATTCGAGACTGGACATGGACACTCCGCTGGCTGATCGCCGGCCGGAAAGGAGGAGCAGGACGTTCGGAGCCTGACGACGATGTGCGAAAGCATACTCGTTTGCCATGCGTGGCGTCCGTTCGCGTCACTCGCGGAGTGTTAGCGATTTCGTTGAGCGATTAGCCGGGTATTCGATGGAGCACGTAACCTAACTGAGTGTGGCAGGGAAGCGCCGGTTCATAACCCTACGGCTCGACACGGTTGAGGCCCGGGATGCGGTCGAGGCCGCGGTCGAAGCTGACAAACTCGGGAACCCCGCGGGCCTCGGCGATGGCGACGTGGAGGCAGTCGGCGAACGAGAGGTTGGTGCTGGTGTAGAGATCGAAGGCGCGCCGCGGCCGTCGCTTGCCTGGCAACGCGATGCCTGACAGTTGAAGCAAGGGTTGGACGTTGTCGCGGATCAGTGGGCGCGAGTGTTTGTAGAAGCTCTGGAGCGTGAAGACAGTCTCGAAGACGACCGTGAGGGTCGTCTCGACGCGGAGGCCGCCATGCTCAATGCGGTCGAAGTAGAGGGTGGCGCGGGGCGAGTGGTCGGCATGGTCCTGCAGGAGGTGCCGAAGGAAGACGTTGGTGTCCAGGAAGGGGAGTGAGGCCACTTACTTTTCAACCGGCCTGGCATTTTCCTCAGCGACGGCCTGTTGAAAGGCCGCGCGCTCCTCCTCGATCGTGCGTTGAGGGCCAGGCACGCGCAGGGCACCGGCGGTTCGGGCGGTCACGCTGCCAGACGGGATGGAGCTCAGGGTAGCCTCGATCTCTTGGGAGGTGCGGTGTTCGTTGGTCAGGTGCATGCTTCGTTCGCCCACTTCCGTGCCGAGCCGGCTGGATTGGGATTTGGTCTGTTCCGCTGTGGCCGAGTGGGACATGTGAGTTGCTCCCGTGGTCCGATCAACTCGCGGCACAGGGCCGTTCAAGGGCCGCTACTCCCTCTATCGTAGCAGTTCCACCAGCCACCCACAGCGTTTGCGAAACGCGCAGGGAAATCTCAAGATAGGAAACACCCCACGTCACGCTCCGCTTGGACGACCGAAAAAGTGACGCGCGCCCCGGCGAATCCAGTGACACCGTGATTGCGCGGGGATTCGTTCCTGTGGTAGGCTACGCCTCTGGATAGGCGTCGTCCTGGGACGGCGCCGCTTTCACGCCCCAAACACGATTCGGCGACAGATGAGTCAGCGTAACGTTGCATCCCATCGGATACATCCGTTTCGCGGCGGTAACTTAGAGGGAGGCCAGCCGTGGCCGGTAAATGCGACGTTTGTGGAAAAGCCAAGACCTTCGGCAACAACGTGAGTTTCTCGAAGCGGCGCACCAGCCGCGATTTTCGCCCGAACGTGCAGCACAAGCGGCTCACGATCAATGGCGAGGCCGTCCGGCTCCACATCTGCACCCGCTGCATGCGGACGCTGGGCAAATCGGGCAAGGCCGCCTGACCCACGTTTCCAATCCCAGATTTGTCGACAGAGCCGGACGTCACACGCGTCCGGCTTCGTTGTGACCGCTCCTCCCCTTTCCAATCAGGCAGTGGCCGATAGAATGTCCCCACGATTCATTCGCGAGGACACCAAGATGGGGGAGCCTGGATGACCGCACAGCCGGCACGCGTCAAGATCGACCTGGACCAGGTGACGGGCCGGGTCGACCGCCGCATTTTCGGGGGCTTCATCGAGCACCTGGGCCGGTGCATCTACGGCGGGATTTACGACGAGGGCTCGCCCCTGAGCGACGAACGCGGCTTTCGCCAGGACGTGCTGGACGCCTTGCGGCCACTGCGGATGCCGATCCTGCGCTGGCCGGGCGGGAACTTCGTCAGCGGCTACACCTGGACCGACGGCATCGGGCCGGTCGAGGGGCGCCCGCGCCGCCTGGAATTGGCCTGGCACGATGTCGAATCCAACCGCTTCGGCACCGATGAGTACATCGCGTACTGCCGCGAACTCGACACCGAGCCGTACATCTGCGTGAACATGGGCACCGGCACGATGGAGGAAGCTCGTTCCTGGGTCGAGTACTGCAACGGCACGTCCGATACGTACTGGGCCAACCTGCGGCGGGAGTACGGCCATCCCGAACCCTACAACGTGAAGTACTGGGGTCTCGGTAACGAGATGTACGGCGCCTGGCAGATCGGCGCGCTTTCGGCCGACGATTACGTGAAGAAGGCGATCGAATTCGCCAAGGTCATGCTCTGGACGGACCCAACCATCGAGTTGGTCAGTTGCGGATTGGACGGCAGCTCCGCCTGGGATCGCACCGTGCTGGAGGGCCTGGCGAAATTCGTCCGCTACCACTCAATCCACATCTACACCGGCAACGCGGATTACGCCGAGAATGTCTACCAGCCGCACATCGCCGAGTGGCAGCTCGACACCATGCGGACCGACATCGACCGGGTGCGCAAGCAGCAGGGGATCGAGCACGACATCAAGCTCGCCTACGATGAATGGAACGTCTGGTACCGGGCGCGCCAGCCGGAGCGGCTGGAGGAGAAGTACGACTTGTCGGACGCGCTGGCGGTTGCGGCCTACCTGAACGTCTTCGTGCGCCAGAGCGATGTCGTGACCGTGGCCAACCTCGCCCAGATGGTGAACGTGATCGCCCCGGTTTTCACCTCGCCAGAGGGCCTGTACCTCCAGACCATCTACCATCCGCTGGCGCTGCTTGCCGAGCACACCCAGGACGTGGCGCTTGCGGCCTGGGTCGACGGGCCGACGGTGACGTTGCCGGAATCGCCGCCGGGTCAGGAAGGTCCGTCACGCGCGGCGAAGCACGGCCCGTTCAACGTGCTCGATGTCGCGGCCACGCGGAACGAGGGCCGAAGCACGCTGACGCTATCGCTCATCAACCGGAGCGAAGGGGAGCACCTCGATGTCGCGCTGGACCTGACCGCGGGCGAGGTGACCGGGGAAATCCGCCGCTACGAAGTCAACGGCGACGATGTCCACGGCGCCAACGATTTCGATCATCCGGAGAATGTGGCCGTCACAGAAACATCGGAGCAACAAACGGGCCGTCTGGTGCGGTTCCAAGTGCCGCCGCATTCCCACACCGTGCTGCGGCTGGAAACAGGTTCGTAATGAAGTCGGGCGGCACCCTTTCCCCTGGGCCGGCGCGGAATCCGTATTGACGCCTGCAAGTGGGCTCGGCTACGCTCCCGGCACTTGAATCGCGCGCGCGTCGGGTTCCGGAGGTGACGTGGGGTGGCCGACATCGTGTGGATCAGCGTGGGAGCCGTGGCCGGGGCGAACGCCCGCTTCGCCCTCGGGCGGTTGATCGAGGGCCAGGCCGGTTCACGGATCCCGTACGGGACATTGTGCGTCAACATCACGGGCTCGCTGTTGATCGGGATCGTGCTCGTCCTCCTGACCGAACGCCTGCTTGCCGATCCCCACTGGCGCCTCCTGTTGGTGGTCGGGTTCCTCGGCAGCTACACCACGATGAGCAGTTATGCTTGGGAAACCCTGACGCTCGCGGAGGCAGGAAGCTGGGGGCACGCCATGCTGTATGTGATCGGCACCAACGCCTTGTGCCTTGGGGCCTGCGGCGTGGGGATGGTGGTGGCCCGGGCCATACGGTGACGCCGGGCGGGGTGTCAAGAGGCGCCGCCCGCGATGCGAAACGCGGGGTCCGTGTCTCATCGTCGGTCGCTTGACGAAGGGCGCACCAGTGCTCAAGGTTGCCGCAACCGCCTGGTAGCCGCGAACTGGAGTGCGCATGCAGCCATCCCGAACCACCGAAACCCAGGGGAATCACGACCTCTTCGATGCCTTCCGGCAGCCGGGATGCCCGGTCTGCCGCCTGTCGCTCGGGGCGGTGTCTCACTACATGAATTCGACCAACTACGACGCCTTGGGCGATCCCGCGATCCGGGAGCGGTTCGAGGCGTCACTGGGGTTTTGCAACCTCCACGCCCATCAGTGGCTCGACGAGGCGTTCGTGCTTGGGACCGCCCAGATGTACCGCGACGTAATTCGCTCGGTTGATCGAGAGCTTCGCGGCCAGTCCTTCCAGGGGCGGGGCATGGGTGGGCGGATGGCCTCGCTGCTGGGAGGGAATGCCGCCGCCTCACCGGTGCGCCAGCTGACACTGCCCTGTCCCGCCTGCGCGGTGCTGGAGGAAACCAAAACCCGCCTGATCCGGACCCTGGTGAAGGGGCTCGCGGACGAGCCGTTCCGGAACGCCCACGCCGAATCCGACGGGTTGTGCCTGCCCCATTTGCGGAACGCCCTCGCCATGGCCTCGAGCCGGGAGGCGTTCGACAGTCTCAAGGAGCGAGTGCTCGCGACGCAGGAGACCCTGCTCGCCCACCTCGACGAGACGATCCGGAAGCACGACTACCGGTTCCGGCACGAGCCGGCCAC
>JACCYX010000197.1 GCA_013696265.1 Chloroflexia bacterium | reverse complement strand
CGTCATGTCGAGCAAGCAGATTGTCATTTCGAGCTTGCGAGAAATCTTCTGGCGTCGCTGACCAGGCGCCTCGATTCCCTTGGGGCCGTGGCTGGCACAAGACCAGCCATTACGAGATCACGATTGGGGTGAAATGACACGAAGGAGTATCCGGTGAAGATCACGGACCTGAAATGCGCCCTGATTGGCGACAGTCCGATCGTGCGGATCGTGACCGACGAAGGTGTCAGCGGCTACGGCCAGGTCGAGACCTACAAGCCCTACCTGGGCCCGATCGTGATGATGCTCAAACCGGCGCTGATCGGGCAGGACCCGACCCACGTCGAGCGCGTGATGCGCCGCATCCGCAACCGGGGCGGGTTCAAGCCGTGGGGCGCGGCGGTCAGCGCGGTCGAGATGGCGCTCTGGGACCTCGCCGGCAAGGCGGCTGGCCTCCCCGTCCACAAGCTGCTCGGCGGCAAGGTGCGAGACAAGGTGCGCGTCTACAACGGCGCCTACCGCGACCCGATCACCGGCCATAATCCCGAGGACTACGCCGCCTTCGCGACGGCGATGAAGGCGCGTCCAGAGGGGTTTTCGATCGTCAAGATCCCGGTCGCCTTCCACACCACGATGACCGCCGATGTCCCCGACTTCTTCTACGGCGAGCACGAGCAACGGGCGTTCCACTCGCACATCAACCGCGGACTGCTGACCGAGAAGGGACTCGACCACGTCGTCGCCTGCGTCGAAGCGGCGAAGGCGGTGCTCGGCGACGAGATCGGCCTCGCGCTCGATTGCGGACCTGGCTGGCACCTGACCGATGCCATCCGCTTCGCGCGGGCGGTCGAACACCTGCACCTGCTCTGGCTGGAGGACTTGCTGACCGGCGACTACGTGCATTGGGTCAACGCCGATGTTTACCGCGAACTGACCGCCAGCACCTCGACGCCGATCCACACTGGGGAGCAGATTTACCTTCGCCAGAACTTCAAGTCCCTCATCGAAGGTCACGCCGTGAATGTCGTAGGCCCCGATCCGGGCGATGTCGGCGGTATCGCCGAGCTGAAGTGGATCGCCGAGTACGCCGATCTGCACGGGATCCTGATGGCCCCGCACGGTACCGGAAACGGCTTGCTCGGGATAGCGGCGCTGGTTCAGGTGAGCGCGACGATGCCGGACAACTACATCGCCCTCGAGTGCCCGGCGGGGAAACCGGCGTGGTGGTACGACATCGTCGAGGGATTCGACGACCCGATCATCGTCGACGGCTTCATCGATGTTTGGGACCGGCCCGGCATGGGCATCGAGTTCAACATCGAGAAGGCGAGTCAATACCTCGTCGCCGGCGACGAGGACTTCTTCGCCTGACTTGGACGGTTATCAGAACGGCAATCCCGGTCAGGCGTCCAGCCGGGCCGGGATTGCCGGGTGAAATGGAGTTCGCCGCAGCCTGGATCACTGGCGCGCCCAAATGGCTATGCCACCGGGGTCGCCAGGGGCGTCGCGTCGTCCTGAGCGATCAACTCGATCTCCGCGATCACCGGATAGTGATCGGCCGCGAGCCGGGTCACGTCCGACACGATGACCTCGGCGGACACGACAGCGAAGGACGAATCTACCCAGATATAGTCGATTCGGGCCCGCGGGTCTTCGTCTGGACTGGCCGAACTGGTGAATCCGTCCTGGTCCCCGGTGGCTGCCACCCAGGCATCCGTGAAACCCGAGGCATCGTTCGCGATCGCGGCGAGGTCGTCGCTTTCCGGTGTGGCATTCAGGTCGCCCATGATAACCACCGGTTGGTCCGACTCGCTGGCAATGTCCAGCAAACCGTCCAGTTGTTCGGTGCGCTGGCGCTGCGCCTCCGCCTCTTCACCCTCGCGCCCGGCCTGGAGGTGGGTGTTGAGCACCTGGATCGCCTGCCCGTTGCCGAGGTCGATGGTGGCGGATAGAGCTCCCCGTTGCTCCCAACCCTCGGGCGTCGGCAGGAACGCGTTGTTGCAATCGACAATCGGAAGCGCGCTTAAAACCGCCGTACCGTACTGGGGGGGAACGTCGCCATGCTCGTCGGCCGGGTGATCCAGGTTGGCTCCGTAGCACACGTCCATGCCCAGCATGGATGCCAGTTCCTCGGGTTGGTCGACACTACCGCTACGGGCCCAGAATCGATCGACTTCCTGGAGGCCGATGATCGACGCCCCCGACGCCTCGATCACACCCGCCACACGCTCGAGGTCGATTTCGCATTCCGTTTCAGGGATCGTGTCGGGAACCGTCGTCGGGTTGACGCAGTCGTCATTCCCTTGTCCATGCTTGATGTTGTACGTCATCACCCGAAGCGGCTGGTCTTCAGACTCTGCAATCGGGGTTTGGGCCGCGACTGATGACATCCCCACCACGGCGGAGAGGAACGCGAGCAGGGTGACGAGCGAAAGACGCGTAGTGTTGGCCATACATGAGTCCCTTTCGTCTGCGACCAGGATGGTCGTCCGCGAGCCCCGATCGTATCATGGACGGGTTGC
>JACCYX010000189.1 GCA_013696265.1 Chloroflexia bacterium | reverse complement strand
TCCTTCCAGGGATCGCCCACCGTGTCGCCGACGACCGCGGCGGCGTGGGCCTCGCTGCCCTTGCCAAGCACGTTTCCGTTGTCGTCCTTGAGGTTGCCCGCCTCGATGTATTTCTTGGCGTTGTCCCAGGCGCCGCCGCCGTTGTTCAGCACGATGGCCATCAGCACACCGACGATCGTCCCGACCATCAGCATGCCGGCCGCGGCTTCCCACTTGAGGATCACGCCAACGAGGATGGGCACGATGAGCGCGAGCAAACCAGGGGCGATCATTTCGCGAAGAGCGCTCCTGACCGAGATGTCGACGCAGCGCCGGTAGTCCGGGATGCTGGTGCCGGCCATGATGCCGGGATCGGCTCGGAACTGGCGGCGGACCTCCTCGATCATGTCGCCGGCGGCGCGGCCGACAGCCCGGATCGCGAGGGACGAGAAGACGAAGACCAGGGTCGCCCCGATCAGGCCCCCGACGAAGACTGTGGGCTCGGCGAGGTTGACGACACGGCTGATCGGCTCGTCGCTGAAACGCTGAATCTCATCGAGGAACGCGGAGAAGAGCAGGAACGCGGCGAGGGACGCCGAACCGACTGCGTAGCCCTTGGTGAGTGCTTTGGTGGTGTTGCCGACCGAGTCCAGCTCGTCGGTAATGGCGCGGATCGACTCGGGCGCGTCGCTCATCTCCACTATGCCGCCGGCGTTGTCAGTGATCGGGCCAAACGTATCCATGGCCAGGATGTAGGCAGCCGTCATGAGCATGCCCATCGTGGCCACCGCCGTACCGAAGATACCGCTGGAAATGGTAGCGGCGCCGGCGTAGGCATCGACGTTCTCGCCCAGCCAATAGGAGGAGAGGAGGGCAACGCTGATTGTGATCGCCGGCAGGCCCGTCGTTTCGAAGCCGACCGAGATGCCCGAGATGATGTTGGTGGCCGGACCCGTTTTGGAGGCTTCGGCGATGTCCTTGACCGGTCGCCACGATCCCGCGGTGTAGTACTGCGTGATGTAGACGAACGCGAACGAGGTCAGGATGCCGATCCAGCCGCAGAGCGCGAATTGCCAGCCGCCTTCCGGCAGCATCGTGAGGCAGATCACGGTGAGGAAGACGAACGAGAGAGCGGCGGTGACGTAGAAGCCCTTGTTGAGTTCGCCCATCGCGTCCTTGACTTCCTTGCCCGGACGCACGAAGAGCACGCCGGCCATCGAGGCCAGCAAGCCGAAGGCCCCGACCACGAGCGGGAAGAAAATCCAGGCGATGTCGTCGCCGCCGGAAGCCTGGTAAAGGGCGACGCCGAGGATCATGGCACCGATGATTTCCGCCGTTGAGGATTCGAAGATGTCGGCGCCGCGGCCGGCGCAGTCGCCGACGTTGTCGCCCACGAGATCGGCGATCACGGCCGGATTGCGCGGGTCATCTTCCGGGATTCCGGCTTCGACTTTGCCGACAAGATCGGCGCCGACATCGGCGGCCTTGGTGTAGATGCCGCCGCCGAGCTGCGCGAAGAGCGCCACGAAACTGGCGCCGAAGGCGAAGCCGACGATCCAGAAAGGCGTTTCGGCCACCCTGGCAAGTTCACCGTCGGCGAACTGGTAGACCGCCCCGTAGACGCCGAGCACCCCGAGCAGACCGAGCGCCATCACCAGGAAGCCGGAAACCGCGCCGCCCCGCAGTGCCACCGTCAGGGCGGGACCGATACCATCCTGGGCGGCGGCGGCGGTGCGGACGTTGCTCTTGACGGCGACGTACATGCCGATGAAGCCGGAAAGACCGGAGAGCAGGGCGCCGGCCAGGAATGACAGCGACGTGATGATGCCCCGCTCGGCCTGATGGTTCTGCTCGAAGATGGCGACCAGAATACCCATCAGGATCGCGACGACGATCGCCAGCGAAAAGATCGTGCGGTACTGCCGGTTCAGGTAGGCGATCGCGCCTTCATAGATGCGATTCGAAATGTCCTGCATGCCGGGCGTGCCCTTGTCCCTGGACAGCACGTCCTTGGCAAGGTAGAACGCGAAACCGATCGCGAGCAGGCCGAATACGATGACCGGCAACGAATACAGGATTTTTTGATCCAACTCGCTCTCCCATTCCCACAACCGTCCAGCGATGCCCCGGCGCATCGCTGGTCCCAAGCGCGTAAACCGCCGTCAACCATGAAGAATCGCGGTCAATCCCCCGATCTGCTGGG
This sequence comes from Chloroflexia bacterium, assembly GCA_013696265.1. Taxonomy (GTDB): domain Bacteria; phylum Chloroflexota; class Chloroflexia; order Thermomicrobiales; family UBA6265; genus JACCYX01. The sequence goes on along the minus strand of JACCYX010000189.1, from coordinate 7,399 downwards.
CTGCCCGCGATGCGTAATCCTACCATGCACGGTTCGTGTTAAGGCATGCTTGCGGCCAAGAGTCGCCGCTTCGAGGTATCACGCTTCAGTAACTGAGGGTTCATGGTCCGATCGCCTGCCGGTGCGCCTAAAGCGGCGCCAGAGTCCCTGCACCTCGCCGTAGTCCCAGGCGACCAGGAGTTGGGACGCGTTGAAGATCGACGAATAGGTGCCGATCACGATCCCGATCAGCAGGGCGAGGATGAACTCCCTGGTGGTCGATCCACCGAAGAGCAGGAGCGCCAGCAGCGTGATCACCACGGTGATCGACGTGTTGAGCGACCGGACGAGGGTTTGGCCAATGGAGTAGTTGACGATTTCCTCGAATGAGTCGTCCGGATTGAGTTTCAGGTTCTCGCGAATCCGGTCGAAGACCACGATCGTGTCATGCACGGAGAAGCCGATGATCGTCAGCAGCGCTGTGATGAAGAGGGCGTCGACTTCGACTTCGAGAAAACGTCCAAGGATCGCGAACACGCCGAGCACGAAGACGGCGTCGTGCAGCATGGCGACGATCGCGCAGACACCGTAGAGCAGCGGGTTCTGCGTGTTGCGGAAGGCGAAGGCGATGAAGAGCAGGATGCCGACCGACGCCGCCACCACCGCCAGGACCGAGCGGTCGCGAATCGAGTTGCCGACAGATGCGCCGACGGTTTCGAGCGCCTCCCCCGCCGGATCCAGCGTGCCAAGTGAACCGAGCGCGTCGCTCAGGGTGTCCTTCTCTGCCGAACCTTCCTGAAGCTCTCCCAGCCGGATCAGGTAGCGATGCTCGTCGGAATCGCCGACCTGCTGCACCGTCGCCTCGGCCCGGCCGTTTTCCGCCAGGACGCTGGCGATGTCTTCGGTGTTGACGGTACGGTCGTACTGAACTTCCCAGGCTGAGCCGCCGGTGAAATCGATCCCGAAACTCAGTCCCCACACGATCAGCGCCAGGATGCAGGGCACGAGCATGCCGGCTGAAATGGCGAACCAGAGTTTTCGCTTTCCCGCGAGATGCTGCATCAAGGCGCTCCGGAGTAAGACAAAAATTTGAGACGTGACACTTCAGGCTACCCCGGTCCGGTCCTCGGCGATGCGTTCGAGATCGTGACTGCCCAGGCCCAGGAGCCAGGCGCTCCTGATCACGCCCATTTCGTTGAGCGCGCGGAGCAACGTCCGGGTAACGGTGATCGCCGAGAAGAGGCTGACCGCGACGCCTACGAAGAGCGTCAACGCGAAGCCGGTGATGATCGTGGCCCCGGTAAATTGACCGAACCAGTAGAGAATCAGGCACGTGATCATGGTTGACACGTTCGAATCGCGAATCGATGGCCAGGCATGGTCGAAACCGCCCTCGATCGCTTGCGAAAGCGGACGGCCGTTCCTGAGTTCCTCTTTCATGCGGGCGAAGATCAGGACATTTGCGTCAACCGCCATGCCGATCGAAAGGATGAATCCTGCGATACCAGGTAGCGTCAGCGTCACGGGAATGAGCTTGAAAAGTGCGAACGTGATCGCGGTGTAAATGATGAGCGCCACCACGGAGAGCAGGCCGGGCAGCCGGTAGTAGAGGATCATGAACAAGGCCACCACCGACAGGCCGACGACGCCGGCCACCAGGCTCCGGTCGAGCGAGTCGGCCCCGAGCGAAGGTCCCACCGTCCGGCTGGAGACGACCTCGAGCGGTACGCCCAAGGCACCAGCCTTGAGTTGGGTGGCCAGGTTCTGGGCCTCGATCGCCGACATGCCGTCGATCGAGCCCTGACCCGCGATCGGGTCCCGTATAATCGGCGACGAGATGACCTCCTTGTCGACCACGATCGACATCGACTGCCCGATGTGATTCAGGGTGAAGTCGTAGAACGTCTCCGATGCGTCTCCGGTCAACTCAAAGGCCACGAGAGGCTGCCCGGTCGTCGGGTCGCGAGCGACAAAGGCGTCGCTCAGGTCGCTGCCGCTGACGATGGTGTCGTACACAGGTGCGTTCGGGTCGGTCGCGGGGGGCGTCGCCAAGGGATCGCCTCCGCTGCCCAGTGAGGTCTGGACAATCGTACCGGCCGGCAGCATGGCGCCGTTGGGAAAGATGATTTCCAGGAGCGCTGTTTCCCGGAGGACATCGACAGCTTGCTCCGGGTCGTCGATGCCGGGTAGCTCAACCACGATCTGGTTGTCGCCCCGGGTCTGGATCAATGGTTCCGTGACGCCCAACCCGTTGACGCGCCGTTCAAGCGTGTCTCGCGTCCCTTGCAGGGTGTCGCCGTCGACTCCGCCGCCACCGGGCGGCCGGGCTTCGAGCGTTACCTGCAGACCGCCCTGGAGGTCGAGTCCCTCGCGCACGGGATGGTCCGCTTTGAAGCCCCCAACGTCCAGCGTCTCGCCGGGCAGGACGATCCAACCCGCGAACAGGGACAGCGCGAGAATGAGCAGGAGCAAACGCCGGTTCTTGCTTCGCAAGGAGGTCCTCCGGAAAATCAGGTCTTGGCGACGCGCGCGCTTGGGCGGGCACCGAAGTATACCGGCATCGACCTGGAGCCTGGATCGGTCGCTCGTTATCGATACAGGCCCCGCGACCTGATGTACGCGCGCACCGCGTCGGGAACCAGATAGCGAATCGTGGCCTGAGCTTCCACCCTCATTCGGACATCGGTCGAGGAAATCGAGCAGAGTGGCGTCTCAACCAGGTCGACGCGATCCCGTAGTCCACTCACAGCTTCCAGGTCGCCGTCGCCGTTCCTAAAACCTGGCCGTTCGATGACGGCGAGTCTAGCCAACTCAATGATACGCTCGGGTCGCGACCAGGTCGGGAAGTCGTGGAGCGAATCGCCGCCCATTATGAACCAGAGGTCAGCGGCGGAATGCCGATCGTGAAACCGCTCGAGGAGCCGCCACGTGAACGACGGTTCGCGATGATCAATGTCCAAATCGCTGACTTCAAACGCATCGTGGCCAGCAATCGCGAGCCGAACCATGGCCATTCGATCTTCGATCGACGCCAGGTGTTGTCCTTGCTTGTGAGGGGGGCTACCGGCGGGCATGAACACGACCTGGTCCAGAACAAGCTGATCGCGGGCGTTCTCGGCCATGATCAGGTGGCCGAGGTGTATGGGATTGAATGAGCCGCCGACCAGCCCAATCCGGGAGGGTGCGCTCATGGCCGGCTGATCGTGATCGACTCGTCGTCGACGGCGGTGACAAGCGCGTGGATGACCCGCTGCTCCGCGTCCCGCGAGTCAGCGACCAGGACCGACAGGGTGAAGGTCGTTTGAGATGCCGTTGCCGATGTCACGACCGGCGCGGCGATCGGCCTGGAGACTTCGGTCATCGACGTGAGCGTTTCGTGAATCAGGCCCTCCGCCTCCAGCACCGACTTGCCATCGGCGACAACCACGAGATCGATCCTCCGGGTGCCCGACCTGGATCGATTGGTCAGGATCTCGGTGAACACCAGCGAGTTGGGAATCATCACCAGCGATCCATCATTGATCCTGACCAGCGTGGTCCGCACATCGATTCCTTGCACTTCGCCTTCGACGTCCCTGATACGGATGAAATCCCCCACCCGGAAGGGCCGCTCCATGAGCAGGAAGACGCCGGAGAAGAAATTCTTGAGGACATCCTGGAGCGAAAGTCCCAGGGCGACCGTCCCGGCACCCAGGAACGTGAGCAATCCCGTTCCGCTCACGCCCAGGCTGGCCAGGATCGCGATGCTGGCGGCGACATAGATGGCGAGCGACGTGAGGCGTCCGAGGAGAATGGCGCCATTGCGCCCGAATGACCGTGCCGAGAGCGTGCGCTCGACCCGGCGGCGGAGCCAGCGCCCAAGGTATCGCGCCCCGATCGCGATCAGGACGACCAACCCCAGGCTGCCCAGGATCGCACCGGGGTCGATTCCCATGCCGTCGATCGCGTCCCGTAGGAAATCCATTTGTCTCCTGACTGGCGCCCGGTATCATGACCGCAACGTTCACGCCGTGACCCTTGACCGCACAGGGAGCGTTCCGCCGATGTTCGACTATCACGTGCACACGACGCAATCGGCGGACTGTTCGACGCCGATCTTCGATTCGTGCGAAGCGGCGATCCGCGCCGGCGTCACCGAGATCGCGTTCACCGACCACATCGAGCACGAGCCGGCCGACATGAGCTACGGCTTCTTTGATTACACCACATACATGCGGGATCTTGAGGCGGCTCGCGATCGCTTCGGGGACCAACTCGTCATCCTGGCGGGAGCGGAAGTCGATTTCAACACCGGCATCGCGTCCCAGGTCGAGGATTTCCTGACAAGGCACGAATTCGACTTCGTGATTGGGTCGGTTCACTACGGCGACGCCGGAACGCTCATCTTTCCGGAGTACTTCCAGCATCGAACAATGGACGACGTGATGAAACCCTACCTCGAACAAATCCAGGCCGCCGCCGAAACCGGGTGGTTCGACACCATCGGTCACCTGGACCTTCCGAAGCGGTATCGCCCACTCGATCACGGTGCCTACGATCCCCTCAGGTACGAGCCGGAACTCATTCACGCCATGACTGCCATGATCGGCCGCCAAATCTCATTCGAGATCAATACGTCGGGGTTGCGACAGCCTCCGCGAACGAGCATGCCAGGACCGCGGGTCGTCGATCTCTACGTGAGACTCGGAGGCAGCTTGATTACGATAGGCAGCGACTCCCACGTGCCTGAGACGATTGGCGCGGGATTCGAGCGAACCTTCGACATGTTAGAGTTGTGCGGAATCGACGGCATCGGTTCATTCCGGCAACGAGTGCGGAAAACTGTCCCGATACGGTCGCTCGCGCGCTCCTCGTGAGGAGAGTCACCCCGTCATCATGGCTTCCCGCAACCCCGCGCCCACTCCGCGCCGGACCCAGCTTCCCGATCTTCCGGGGAATCTGTTCGACGAGGACGCGGCGTTGTACGGCAATCGGCCATCGCCCTGGCGACGTGCCTCGCGCACCCGGAACACTCCCGATCCCGCGCCAGCCAGGCGGCAGGCAGTTCGTACCCGACAGGATGTCGTTACCGCCGTCGCCATGCGTCCGGAACCAGCCATAGCGCCGTCACCGCGCAAGACTTCTTCGCCGGCAATGTCATGGACACCGCGCGTGCTGCCCGCGCCGATGCGCATTGTCGAGCAGGCGTTCCCGAATCTCCTGATGGCGGTTTCCGCGGTCGCCGTACTGATCCTGGGAACGTACACGCCCGTCGGGGTACCAGTTTGGGCCGTGGGAATCTTCATTCCCAGTGTCCTGCTCGCCCTGGTCTCGAACGACCCGGTTCATGTGACGCGGCAACACGCCGCGATCATTAATGTCGCAACCATGGCCATGATCTTTCCGGTCCTCGTGGTCAGGCAAAGCGTGGTCCGGATTCCGTTCGTCGATGGGGGCAACGGCACGCTGCTTGCGCCGACCATCGCGACTGCCGCCGTGGTTGCCTTGCTCGTGATGCTTGCCTTGGCCTGCGCCGTGCTCTCGCAGGAGGATCCCGAGTATTCGGGAATCATGTTCCTGCCCGCCGCGATGATGGTACCGCTGCTCGCGGGTCAGTCAGACCTCGTCAGCCTGCCCAGCGCGCTCCTGCTCGCGATCGCCATTTTCTTCGTGAGCGCGCTCCTGACCGCGCTGGCGTCAATCCTTCCCGGCGCCTTTCCGGCGCTGATCGCACCGGCCGTGATCGGCCTGGAATTCGTGTTGCTCACCGCGTTCCAGAATGCATCGCTGTTTCCCACCGGCGCCGGCAGCGCTGCCAAGGTGCTCTTCTTCACGATCGTGGTCGCCACCCTGGCCTTGGCGATCCTGGTGCCGCTGCTCAGTGTCTGGACGCGGCAGGTGACGCGCTTCGCCCAGACCCAAAGTCTCGCCCAGGCGTAGGACCTTCTCATAGGGGCTTTCGTAGGGGCGGATCCCACCCTGCGCGACTGAACGAGTAAGGGCCAGGCATGATTGCCTGGCCCTCATTCATTGAATCGATGCTAGATGCTATTCGGCGGGCAGGGCGGCTTCCTCGGCGAGTTCGAGTTCGTTGAGGTGCGCGGTGCTGGCCGGATCGCTGGGCTGGATCACCGTCATCGAGACCACTTCTTCTCCCTCGCCGACTCGCATAAGGGTCACGCCCTGGGTGGTGCGGCCGATGCGGGAAATAGTGTCGGCCGCGATCTTGATCGTGATTCCCTTGTTGTTCATCAAGACCACACCATCTTCCGGCGACACCATCGCCGCCGCGACGATCTTGCCGGTGCGATCCGTGACCCGCATCGCCTGGATGCCCTGGCCGCCACGTCCCTGGCTCCGGTATTCGTCGAGGCTGGTGCGCTTCCCGAGACCGCGGGCAGCGACAACCAAAAGGTCACGGCCGGGCTCGACGACTTCGAACGCAATCACCTTGTCCTGGGCGCCGAGCCGGATGCCGATCACACCGGCCGCCGGTCGGCCCATCGGCCGCACGTCGTTCTCGTCGAACCGAATCGACTTGCCGTTGGTGCTGACCAGCACCAGGTGGTTCTCACCGCTCGTCATCCGCACCCAGGCCAGTTCGTCGTGGTCGTCGAGGCTGATCGCGATCAGGCCATTGGAGCGGACCGACTTGAACTGGTCGAGATTCACTCGCTTCACGCGCCCCAGCCGGGTCGTGAAGAAGAGGTAGTTCGCTTCGGAGTAGTCACGGACCTTGAGCAGCGTCGTCACCGTCTCGTCGGGCTGCATGCTAATCACGTTGACGATCGGGATACCCTTCGACTGGCGGCTGGCGTCCGGCAACTCGTGGACCTTGATCTGGTAGACCCGGCCCCGGTTGGTGAACACCAGGAGGTAGTCGTGGGTATTGGCGGAGATCATATGCAGCGGCACGTCTTCGTCGCGCATCGTGACACCGGTCACGCCCCGGCCGCCGCGCCGCTGCGTCCGGTAGGTGTCGTGCGGCAACCGCTTGACGTACCCCTTGGTGGTGACGGTGACAAGGACATCGACCTCCGGGATGAGATCCTCCTCGGTCATCGCCCCGGTGCCTTCGGTGATGTTCGTGCGGCGGGCATCGCCGTACTTGGTCTTGAGGTCGGCGATGTCCTCTCGGATCAGGCCCCGGATCAGTTCCGGATCGGCCAGCAGACCTTCGAGATAGGCGATGTTCTTGAGGACCTCCTGGTATTCCGCCTCGATCCGCTGCCGTTCGAGGGCGGCCAGGCGCGCCAGGCGCATGTCGAGGATGGCATTGGCCTGGACTTCCGACAGCGTGAACGCGCTTCGTAGGTTGCGGCGGGCACTGTCCGTGGTCCGTGAGCGCCGGATTGTGGCGATCACGGCCTCGATGTTGTCGAGCGCGATCTTGAGTCCCTCAAGGACGTGGGCCCGGCGTTTGGCCCGTTCCAGATCGTAT
>JACCYX010000186.1 GCA_013696265.1 Chloroflexia bacterium | reverse complement strand
TTCGGCGCGGCCTGGCGCACGATGTCGATGGAAGACCGGCACCTCTCGATCGACATCGTGCGGGCGGTGCGGGAAACGGTGGGACCGGACATCCAGCTCATGATCGAGGGTCACAGCCGGTTCAGCGTCTCCGAGGCGGTCTACGTGGGCGAGGCGATCGCGGAGTTCGAGCCGACATGGTTCGAAGAGCCGACCGCCCACCAGAACATCGACTCAACGGTCGAGGTCGCCCGCAAGCTCAACATCCCGATCGCGACCGGCGAGAGCTATTCCAGCGTCCACCAGCACGCCGAACTCCTCTCCAGAAACGCCGTCCACATCATCCAGCCGGAGCCGGGCAGCATGGGCGGCATCTGGCGCACCCGCCAGGTCTGCGCGATGGCCGATGCCTGGTACGCAGTGGTCGCGCCGCACAACGCCCAGGGCCCGATTTCGACCGCGACCTGCATCCAGATCAGCGCCTCGTGCCCGAACCTGCTGACTCAGGAACTGTTCGACGAATTCAACGTGTCGTGGGAGCAGGAACTGCTGACGACCCACGCCGAGGTCATCGACGGCCGCCTGCAAATCCCGGACGGCCCTGGCCTCGGCACCGATCTCAACTGGCCCGAGCTGGAGAAGCATCCCTATCAGGAGACGAACTTCCTACCGCTCTTCGCTCCCGGCTGGGAACGCCGCGAAGGCGAAACGGTCGTCGAATGACGGCAATGGGGATGGCGGACAACCATCCGCCACACGGGATCGGGTGACGCTTGTGGGGCGTGGGCAGGCGGTCCACTGCGCCCACCTGTACGGGTGATCCACCGGCGCGAGGCGCCTAAAATGTCATTCCGCGGCGAGCGTCAGCGAGTAGAGGAATCTCGCCCCGCAGGGCCACGTCTCCGATTTCCCGGCAAGGTGAGTGGAATATGGATCGGCTTCCCGCGGTCGTGGTGCATCGCCAGTATCTAGCGGCGGCACACCTGCCCAAATGGCGAAGGCTGAGAGATACCGCTGCGCTGCCTCCACTCGCTGACGCTCGCCGCGGAATGACAATTTAACGCTTCGCGCCGGTGGGCTACTTCCGCCGACCGTGCATGTCAGACCTTCAGGAAATTCATGATCATTCGCACGCCAACGCAGTCCGACCCTGCCCAAGCCAACAACCTCGCCGCCGGCATCGACGGCTGTTTCATGGATGCCTCGGTCCCAGACCGCAACGAACCCGGCCGGTTTCGACGGACTTTCGTTGCGGCATTGCACGATCAGGTGGTCGGAATTGGCGTCATTTTCCGCAACTGGCTCCATCCTCTCCGACTGACTGTCGACGTTGTCGTTGCCCCAGATCATCGGCGCACAGGCATCGGAACAGCCCTGCTGGACCGGCTCGTCGCGGCGATCCCGACCGGGGACGCTCGTTCATTGAAAGCGGCCTGCTGGAATGATGACGAGGCGAGTGAGGCGTTCTGGCGCAGTCACAGGTTCGCGCCAATTATGAGGACGGATATTGGAACGATAGACGTCACCCAGGCGTGCACGGTCGCATCGGCCGAAATTCCCGCGGATGGAATCACCATCGTCAGTGGTGATCAAATCTCCCAGAAAGATTCACTATGGGACGAGATCGCTCAACTACACGACCGTGTCTATCGTGCCAACCATGAATGGTCCCCTCCAACGCCAATTGATCTTCCACTCGCCCGGCAGGTATTCCTGGACCCGGATGATTTGATCCCCGAAGCACTAGTCGTCGCTCTTCGCGACGACCGTCCGTTCGCAATGGCGAGCCTTCGCGCACTCACCTCTGAGGGTACGTGCGAACTCGGGTGGGCTGGCGGTGATCCCACCAGCGGGCAAGAAGGCTTCCGAGTGGCACGCATACTGGTGGCGCACTGTCTGGCGCTCGCTCGTGAACGGGGTTGGGCCGTCGGCGTCGAAGCGGATCAGGCAGACCCTATCCTTCAAGATGTCGTCAAGCAATGGCCCCTGAGAGATCACCGAATATGGGTGAACTACGGCCGGCGAGAACAAGAGGACTTGCTGTCTGTCTGATACCGGATCAAGACAATTGCGGGGCGAACGATTTCTGTGGTGCGCGAGCAACAAATGACGTCCGGGCGAACACAAGATCCGCCCGGAGCGTGCCCTACGGGGCGGTGAAGATTTCCACCTGGGTCGCGGAACCCGGCAGCGTTTGCACCGTGAACGAGAAGAGGATCGGGTCGCCGACGAGTTCGAGCAGGTCGCAGGTGTAGATGCCGGGGAGTACCCAGACGAAATCTCCCTGTTCGATCTGGTCTTGCCAGATCACCGTGCCGTCCTGTGCCTTGAGTGTGTAGATCTCGCCCGCTCCGTTCGGGAACTTGAGCAGCGAGCCGCGGATGAAGGTGGTGCGGTCCGGTTCGATATTGACCCGGATTTCCGTGGACTGACCGCTCGGGTTCGCCCAATCCACGTCGCAGATGCCAACCGGCACTTCGACCTGGTTCGCCTCCTCGGTGAAGGTGTAGGTGAACGCCTCTCCCCCTTCGGGGTTGCTGTCGGTCGCGCTCTGGCCCTCGCAGGTCACGTTCGCGAGCGGATAGAGCCCGCCAATCGACTCGATCTCCAGGAAGCCCGTGGTGATGACGACCTGCAACTCTTCGAGGAAGGTGAAGAGGGCCGCGGACAATTCCTCGGCGTTCTGGGCGCCGACGATCTGGCCGCCAGTGTTCTCGGCGATGCAGCTGGTGATCCGCAGGTCTTCCTCGGTGAGCCCGAGCCCGACGACGTAGACGGTGACGGCGGCCTCGCTCGCCTTGAGCGCGGTCGCGATGGCGCAGGGGTCGGTGTCGCAGGTCTCCAGGCCATCGGTAACGAGGATGGCGGCGTTGACCACACTCTCAGAGGCTGGGGGGAAATCGGCCCCGGCCCGCTCCAGCGAGAGACCGATCGGGGTCCAGCCCACCGGCGCGTAATCGGCGACCTCACCTCGCAAGGCCTCCTTGTTGACGCCTTCGATCGGCACCGTCAGGTCCGAGGATTGGCAACTTTCCGCCCGCCCCGACTCGGTGTTGTTGCCCAGGTGGCCGAAGACCCGGAAGCCGACGTTAACCTCCGGCCGGTCGTCCGGAATGGCCTCGATCACGTCGTTCAGCACGCGCTTGGCGGCATCGATCCGGGGCTCTCCCGTGTTGGTGACATCGGCCATCGATCCGGAGGAGTCCAGGATCAATTCGACGTTCACCTGGGTGCCGGCTTCCTCCTGGGCCGCCGCCCGGCCCGGCGTGGCGATAGTGAATCCGGATGCCAAAATCGAAAACGCCAGCGCGAAGACCATCGTCCGCGCGATTCGCTCCTGAGCCCGTGTGAATGCTCGCATCGGTCTTCTCCCCATCACCATGTGGACGTTAATCCGGACGATCTCGCGAATGGGCTATGTTCAGATGTTCCTCAGTGTACGGAACCGTGTAGGATAAGTATAGTGACACACAAATGAACCCGGACTCTTTGGAGTCAGTCAGGCCAGTTTCGCCACCACCCGTCACCGCTTTCGTCCTTCCGGCATCCAGCGGCCGAACCGCCAATCCAGACGCGGTGGGCAGCAGAGAAAAGGACACCCCCATGCAATCGCGGTCGCTCAACGCCGTCACCATTCTGGTCATGCTGATCAGCCTCTTCGCCGCCGCCTTCGCGCCAGCAAACTGGACGATCGCCGCGCCACGGGATTCAGCCAGCCAGGATCTCGTCCAGGCGCAAACCGACGAGGGCACTCCGCCGTTGATCCAGCCGAGCGACGACTCGACGACTCAAGAAGAGCCGGAGGAGCCCGATGATGGCGTGGACGGCGGTCTGCCGCCCGTTGAGGCCAGCGACGACCTGGGTGATGGCGGGCAGCCCGAGGGCTTGCCACGCGAGATCGTGGTGGGGGATGCGCGCTTCCTCTACGACCGCTCGGTGCCGCTGGACCCGGAAGCACTCTCCGTCGTCGACGAGAGTGAATCGCTGACCGTTTACGCCGCCACCGATGAGGGCCCGTTCGACGCGGTCTACGTTTCCGGCGTGGATGGGGCCGCCCTGGCCCGTTACCTGCCGGAACGAATCGGGGCCGCCGACGTCGCCTGTCCCACCGAGGCGGCCGAGATCGGCCAGTTGGACGCGGGCGACGCGGTCTATGTCTTCGCCGGCTTCGAGCTCGACCTGACGACGGATACGTTGCAGGAGATCGGAACCAGCGACGGCAACCCGGTCTACGCCGAGGCCGACGCCGGGCAACCGTTTCCCGAGGTGTTCGTTGCGACCGGGGATGGCTTGCTCCGGTTCGTGATTGCCGGCGGCGACGGCCGCCCAGCTTCCCTGGCGGACTCGCTGGCGTTCGAGGGCACCCTCCTGTCGTTCGTCGCCGATGTCACGGACCAGGTTGATCCCGGCAACCTCGCCAAAGTGGGTTGCGCGGGTCCGTATCCTGTCTACACGGCAGCGGATGCGGCCGAGGGCTCGACGGTCGACCGTTACGTGCGGGCTGGCGGGCGACTCTTCCAGTACAGCGGTGAGATGGCACCGGCGGCCTCGCCAGCGGACGCCCCGACCGAAGTGCCCACGGAACCCCTGATCGTCGTCCCCACTGAGGAACCGACCGAAGTTCCCACCGAAGCACCGACTGAGGCTCCAACGGAAGTGCCCACCGAGGCGCCGACCGAGGTTGCCACAGAAGTCCCAACTGAAGTTCCGGCTGAACCGACCGAGGCGCCTGTCGAGCCAACCGAAGCGCCGGTGGAGGCGACCGAAGCGCCGGTGGAGGCGACCGAGGCGCCGGTTGTAGAACCGACGACCGCTCCGACCGAGGCGCCGGCTGAAGATGCCACAGAGGTCCCGGTGGAGCCGACCGAAGAACCAGCGGTCGCCGTGCCAACCGAGGCTCCGGCTGACGGTGTCGAGACCACAGCGGAGTCGACGTCGACGGTTGAGATTCCTTCCACCATCGTGGAAGCGGCCGATGCGGCGGGACTACCGCCCCAGGTCGAGGTTCAGAACACCAGCTACGTCTTCACCCAGGTCGATGTCGACATCGACATCCAGACGCTGGTCCAGGTCGAGGTCGTGACCATCAACAACACGGAGGTGACGATCTACGCCGAGCAGGAAGTCGCCGGGGCGGTGCCGGTGCTCTACTGCGTGGCCAACAACGGCGAGTCGATCGGGCGCTACGTGCCGGTGGCGGCCACCAACCCGACGCCGCCCGCCGAGCTGCCCCCCACGATCGAGGTGGAGAACACGACCTACGTCTTCAACCAGGTCAACATCGATATCGATGTCCAAACGCTGGTCCAGGTCAACGTCATCGTCGTCCAGAACGTGGAACTCACGATCTACGCCGATCAGGACGTCGAAGGCCAGCCAACGCGCTACTACGCGGTGAGCCCGGATGGCCTCGTCGTCGGACAGTACGTGGAATCGTCCCTGGTGGTTTCCGTGGTCCAGGAGACGCCTCCACCCACCGCGCAATTGCAGCCGCCCGCCTTCGTCCCGACCCAGGCGCCGGACGCGCCTCCCGCGGCGGCGGTCACCGCCGTCCCGGACACTCGCTGCGATGGCGATCCGGGTGAAGTCAACGACCAGGGCTTGCCATCCCGGTTGCCCGCCCGCTTCCAGCTTGGCGGTATCGCCTACGCCCTGGTCGGACCGGAAGCGCCGGACGCGGTGGGTGAATTGACCGCCATCGGCTGCATTGGCGCCTTCGAAGTCGCCACCGTCGAGGGCGAGGACCGGGCCCAGGTACTCTACCTTCGCTACACCGGGCAGGGTGCGGCCGGCGAATCGGTCTATCGCTTCGAAACGGCCGTCACCTATGATGTCGAGTTCGAGGTCACGGGCCGGGCACGGGTAATCGCGGGCGCGGACCAGGAGTTCCGGCTCCTCCAGGCCTGGCAGCAATCGATCTACTCCAGCATCACCGTCATCCTCTTCGCCGAGGATCCGGAAGACGCCGCGCCGGACGTGTTCTACGCGGTCAATATCTTCAGTTCGGTGAGCGGGGACGCGGTCGGCGAGTACCGGATCTCGAACGACACCGACACCCCATCCGAGGAAATGGTTGCCGCCGCCGAGCAGTCCGGCTTGAACCCGGACCTGATCGTCGAGGGCCAGCGTTACCTGCTGGTCAACGTCTACGTTCCGTCCGGAACCACGACCAACGGCTTCGTCACGCTCTTCGCCGCGACCGTGGAAGGTGAGTCGAACCTGCTCCTTGGCCGCGACGTGCGCCGCCTGGAGCTCTTCATCTACCAGGTGATCCCGGCCGAGCAGGGAGGATGACGAACTGACCGATCACAAAGCGGTGAGGTCGACTGCTTTTTTGTAGGGGCGGACCAGAATCGACCATGAACGAAGTCTCTACTACTGAATCTGGTCGATTCGTGTGTCCGCCCGGATCTCACCGCGGGATGGATGCTCTGGATTCATCGGACTTTCCTGGTGCTCAGGCGTCGATGAGGACCAGGAACTCCCACGCGGTGATGATGGGGATACCCCGGCAGACTCGGATCGCCAGCATTCCCCGGTCACCGGTCACGATGACATCCGCGCGGGCCGCGACGGCGGTTCCCAGCACCGCGTCGTCTTCAGCATCGTCGGCGACACCCGCCACGGAGGGATCGGGCGTGAACTCTTTAGATACGGCCCGATAACCAGTAGTGAATGTGTTGAGGTCATAGTTGGCGATCAGGTTGTCGAATCGGGGCCGGCTTAACACCTCGTTGAACTTGTCAACAATGTGCGGCGAGCGTGCGATTGTCCATCGCCCTTCAACCGCCGCCGCAATCGCCCGGGCCGGAGTGCCTCCCGGCGCGAACACCGCCGAGACGAGGATATTCACGTCGAACACCACCCGGCTGCTCATGAGGCATTGGCGGCCAGAGTCTTCTCACCGGCAGCCTTTTGTCTTGCTTCGTCCGTGAGGATTCGCGCAACGGTTGTTTCCAGGTGTTCGTCGGACGATTCGAATGCGTCAGGCGAGATCCGGTTGATGGCGGCCACGATCCGCCTGGCGAACAACCGCTCCTGCTTGATTTCCGCCAAAGCCTTTTCGATCTCCCGTTCGATTTCTTCTTCCGAGACATTGACGAATCCGGATCGGGTAGTGTTAAGCACTTGAAGGAATTCTTGGCGCTGCGCCTCTTTCTCTTGAGCCGCCCGAACAACGGACATCGGGACGATCCCCGCCATCGGAATGCCGCTCTTTTCGACCACGATCAACTCTTCGTCTCGATGAACTCGATTGAGGAGGTCACTGAACTGCTTGCGCGCCTCGCTCACGTTCATCGTTTCCAAATCTTGCGTTTTCGGAAGAGCCATCACGTTTTCCTGTCCTAGCTGATTTCGCCCATCGTCTCACACCGACATTGTACACCTCTGTACACAAACGTCTTTGCGTACGATCCAAGCTGGGTGTATCTATTTGAGATAAGCGCAATTGAGGGCCGCTTACTCCTCTCGGAAACGCATTCC
>JACCYX010000182.1 GCA_013696265.1 Chloroflexia bacterium | reverse complement strand
CATCGAGCCCGCCACGATCCCGGCGCTGGTCAACGAGGCCGTCGCGAATATGTGGGCCGGACGAATTCGCCCGGTCGAGGTCGAGGTGCCGCCTGACACGCTCTTCGCCAGCGAAGAGGTCGCGCTGCTCGGCGGCGTGGAGCGGCCGGCGCGCTCGGCCGGGGACCCGGATGTGATCGAACGGGCGGCGAAGCTGCTGGGGAACGCGAAGAACCCGCTCTTCTTCGTCGGTGGCGGCGTGATCGGCGCCGGGGCGACCGCCGAATTACAGGAACTCGCCGAAATGCTCCAGGCGCCGGTGATGATGACCCCGAACGGCAAGGGCGCAATCAGCTACCGTCACTACCTGGCCCAAACCCTGATGTCCACCCGCGAGCTGATTGCCGACGCCGACGTGATCTTCGCGATCGGCACCCGGTTCCTCGAAGCCTCGACCCAGCCGTGGGGACCGAAGGGCAGCCGAACCGTGATCCAACTCGACATCGACCCCGAGGAGATCGGCCGCAACACGCCGGTCACGGTGGGAATCGAAGCCGATGCCAGGGCCGGCCTGTCGGCGCTGGTCGAGCGGGTCGCCGTCCACAATTCCAGCCGCCCATCGCGGGAAGCCGAGTTGACGGCTTTGCGAACCGCTGCCGAGGCGAAGATCGACGCGATCCAGCCGCAATCGGGCTTCGCTCACGCCATTCGCGCCGAACTCCCCGACGACGGCATCTTCGTCGGCGAGATGACCCAGATCGCCTACTGGTCGGGCATCGGCTTCCCGGTCTACGAGCCGCGAACCTACTTCACGCCCGGCTACCAGGGCACCCTTGGCTGGGGCTACCCGACCTCGCTGGGCGTCAAGGTCGGGGCGTCGGACAAGGTGGTCGTTTCGGTCAACGGCGACGGTGGATTCGGCTTCGCGCTGAACGAACTGGCGACTCAGGCGCATCACGGCATCGCCAGCATCACGCTGGTCTTCAACGATTCCGCCTACGGCAACGTGCGCCGGATCCAGAACGTGGAATTCAACGGCCGCACGATCGCATCGGAACTGCACAATCCCGATTACGTCAAGCTGGCGGAATCGTTCGGCGTCACCGGCCGCCAGGCGACGACGCCGGCCGGACTGCGCACGCAGCTTGCCGAGTCGATCAAGGCGGACGAACCGACGCTGATCGAGATTCCGGTCGAGGCGATGCCGGACCCGTGGAAAATCCTCTCAATCCGCTAGTAAGTCGACGTAGCAGAGACAACCGCGTTTCGTAGGGGAGGGTTAACGAGCCAAGAAGCCGTGTCACGCGACGACGCGCAGCTCGCGTATGCCCTCCCGTTTGTTCGCGATACCTAACCCTCGGCGGGATCCGATGTTGCGCCCGGAGGTGATGGTGTTCGTTGCCGTGCGGGAGGGCATACGCGGGCAAGAAAGCGGCGGCGAACGTGTCCTCAACGGCCCGCTAGCCCTCCCCTACGAGACTGCAAAGAGAAACCTCAGCCATGAAAGAGTCTGGGCACTATCCGGCGTCTTCATCCTCGCTGTCCAGCACCCCAAGATCGAGCAACTGGCGGGTCAGGAACGCATTGTTCGCCATGATCAGCTTGATCGCGTAGGTGGATGCCGCACCCGCGGCCGCGAACCCGGCGGTTTCAAGTTCTTCCTCGACCGATTTGCCGGATTCCTCGGCTGCTTCCTGGGCTTCCTCATGCAACAAGTCGTTCAGGTAGCCATAGAGTTCGGGTTCGGTCATTCCCAAAATGCCGTCCGGGACATGCTGTTCCAACGTGCGATTCCCTTCGTTGCGTTCGTCTCGTCTGCTGGGGCGGGCTAATGCCGCTCCCCCATTCCAGTATGAGGCAGATGGCTCCGCCCTTGTACGCCACGCCCAACGATGAACTACCGGAACGGGGGTTGCCTCACCCTCCGCGACTTGACCGTCGCGTCTCGACCTTGCGATCAGGAACGGGATTGCTATACTCGTGGTGCCTGCGAGTTCGTCTTCGACGAGCGCCGTACGCTTCCCAGCGGGCCAAGTGCAACTTTCCTT
>JACCYX010000150.1 GCA_013696265.1 Chloroflexia bacterium | reverse complement strand
CACGATCCCGGCCAGCACCTTGCGACAACCCTCCGGAACCACGGCTACGCCACAACGCTGGCTGGAATCCAGCACGCCCATCCGGGCGATGCCACCGCGTTGGGCTACGAGCATGCCTACGCCGGGGAGGAGCGCGATTATCGGACCGTGGCGGCGAACGCCGTCGCGGCAATTCAGGAGCACGCAGCGGCCGGCGCGGACGCGCCGTTCTTCCTCGATGTCGGATTCGTTGAGACGCACCGTCCCTTCCCGGAGGTGGATGAGGCCGATAGCCGTTATGTGCAGCCACCGCCGCACCTCCCGGACACGCCCCAGACCCGACTCGACATCGCCCGCTATGGGGCGAGCGTCCGCGAACTGGATGCCGGGTTGGGCGCGGTGCTCGACGCACTCGATGCGACCGGCCTGGCCGCGAACACGCTGGCGATCTGCACCACCGACCACGGCCTGGCGTTTCCCGGTATGAAGTGCAACCTCACCGATACGGGCACCGGCGTCCTGCTGATCGTGCGCGGTCCGGGTGGCATCGCCGGTGGCCGCGTGTGCGATGCGCTCATTTCCCAGATCGACATTTTCCCCACGATCTGCGAAGTGATTGGCATCGAGCGGCCGGCCTGGCTCCAGGGCACGTCGATCATGCCGGTGGTGCGGGAGGAAGCCGAAAAGGTCAACGACGCGATCTACGCCGAGGTGACCTATCACGCCGCCTACGAGCCGCAACGCGCGATCAGGACCCGCGAGTGGCTCTACATCGAACGCTTCGGTGAGCGCGACTTGCCGGTGCTGCCGAACTGCGACGATGGCGAGAGCCGGGATTTCCTGCTCGACCACGGCTGGGGCGAACGGCCGGTCGACCGGATTGAACTCTATGACAACATCTTCGATCCAATGCAGCGGCGCAACCTGGCCGGCGATGCGGCGCATGCGTCAGTCGCCGCCGATCTCCACTCGCGCCTTTGGGACTGGATGGAACGGACCGGCGATCCCTTGCTGGATGGGCCGGTGCCGCTGCCGGTGGGCGCTTCAACCAACGACCCGGCCTCGCGATCCTTCCTGGACGACCTGTTCGTCGCCCGGCCAGACGGCACCCTCGAACGGGTGCCGAACCCGCGTACGTTGCGGTGAACAGAAGTCGTCACTCTGAGCGTTAGCGAAGAGTCTCCGCGCGAAGCGCATCGGCCGGAGGCCGACCTGGTGCAACCTCACCACAACGTCCGCTGACGCGGACCGGCTTCGCCGGGGGATGTCTCGCAAGCTCGACATGACAGTTGAAGGGTTGCCAGGAGGATGGAAATGAAACACCAATCGGAACGGGCGTGGAGATTCGGGTGCCAGGCGCGGCCGTGGCTACAAACGCTCGGTCAGGACGAATTCACGCGGCAACTACCCAAGGTCATGCGACAGATCGCCAGCGTTGGATTCGAGGGGTTCGAGACGGCCCTCGCCTGTCTGCCGCTGGACGACCCGGCTTCATTCGCCGCTTGGCGAGCCGGGGCCAACGGCATCGAACTCGTTGCCGCGCACACCGGCGGCGCCTGGTGGGAGCCGGACACTGCGGCGTCCGTACCCGACTTACTGGAGCAGGTTTCCAGGCTCCCCGACCTCGGCTGTCACCGGCTGATGGTCAGCATCGGGCGGGGCGTGATCGGGATCGACGACCAGGCGCTCGAAAAGATGATGGTCACGCTTCGTACCCTGGGGATGGGCGCCGCGCAGTACGGCGTCGACATCGCGATTCACAACCACGATCACGAACTGGCGGACGACGCCCGAGTGCTCCGGGCCATCGTCGGCGGCACATCTGGAGGTGAGATTCGACTTGGCGCTGATCTCGGTTGGGTCGCGCACGGCGGGTGGGACCCCGCCGTCTTCATCGACACGTTCGGCGACCGGCTCTCGTACCTGCACGTGCGGGATGTGCGGGAGATCGATGGACGCGCCCGTTTCGTGGAGGTTGGGAGCGGCGACATGGATTGGCCGGCGATCAGGGCCGCGCTTGGCCGGGTCAGCTACACGGGGTGGCTGGTGGCCGAATCCGAATTCACCGATACCTGGATCGGGTTCAGCGATCCGATGCAGACGGCCGAGGCGCAGGTCGCGGGAATGCGGGAGCGGTTGCGGCCCGCGTGATGAATGGTCGCAGACAGTAGGGGCGGACCTGAATCGACCGCGAACGGAATTTAGGCAACCTGAATCTTGTCGATTCTGTTGTCCGCCCGGTGTGGGTTGGCGTGCCCGGTGGTGAGGCGGGAGCACACAAGGTACTCCCCTACCCGAACTGGTCGTTGGCGATGCCAGACTATCCGTTATCCCAAACGCTTGGCGATCTCTTGCAGCATCGCTTCGTCGATCGCGCCGATGCCCGGCGCGGTTAGCTGCGGCTCGGCTGG
The DNA here is from genome assembly GCA_013696265.1 of Chloroflexia bacterium. GTDB lineage: Bacteria > Chloroflexota > Chloroflexia > Thermomicrobiales > UBA6265 > JACCYX01. The sequence goes on along the minus strand of JACCYX010000150.1, from coordinate 2,623 downwards.
CAGGAGCGGGGTCGGGAAGCTCTCCGGCATGCCGTCGTCAACGACCAGGTCGGAGCCGTCTTCGGGATGCTTGCCCTTCCAGACTTCCCCAACCCGGGCGAAATCGGGAGAGTTGTTTCGGAAGAGCACCCGGTGGAGACCCTTGTCCTCGAGCGCCTTCGCTTCCGGGAATTTCTTGTTGCTGATGTCGGGGATCGGTAAGAGCTTGCCAAGGTCGGCGCCCGTCAGTACCTCCAACGCCCGGGCGTAGGCCACGACGTGCACCCCGCCCCGGACCAGCAGGTAGCCAGCCATCGCGCGCACCGTGGGATCGTCAGTGGTTTCGTAGACGCGGATTTTGTTGGCGCGCGCTCCGCACTCTAGGAAGAAGTTGTGGAGCAAATCGAGCTTCAAGTTGCCACTGGAGAAGACGTTGTCGCCCGTCCACGGCCGTCCCATCGAGTCGATCGGGAGGGCGGTCTGGCCGCTGGCGATAAAGTGCAACGAGTTGCGGGACTCCTCGGCGATGCCGAGTGGGACGGTTGTCGGGTCCGTGCCGCGCTCGGTCGCGCCGGAGAGCAGGAGGTTGATGGTGAACGTCACCGCCTCGATGTGGCTGTGCTCCTCAGCGGCGATCGTCGCGATGAGGTCGTAGAACGGTTTCGCCTGTGCTTGGTCCCGGCCCCGGAAGTTCATGCTCTGAAAGGTGTAGTTCATGAGCGTCGACATCTCGCCGAACTTGCCGCCCAAGAGTTCCTGGACCAGCGAGGCGCCGTTGGGATTCGGCGACGTGGGTTTCGGCAGATCGACGGCAACACGGTCATAGCGCGTAATCATGGGTGATGGTTCTCCTTCAATGAGAAGTTTTTCGTAAGGGCCGGCCCGTGTGCCGGCCCGCGCAAACGCGATGTCCCATAGCCGCGGGAGGTCCCAGAGTCCAGCGGGGCGGCCACCCCGACGAAACGACGTTAGGCGTGAGGCTGGAACAGGACCTTCACCGCGCCGTCCTGCTTCTTCTGGAAGCTCGAATACGCTTGCGGCGCCTCGTCCAGCGGCACGCGGTGGGTGGCGAACGTTTCCACGCCGAGCGGGTCGGCCGGGTCGAGCACCAGCGGCATGATGGCATCGGACCAGCGCTTGACGTTGGCCTGTCCCATCCGGAGTTGGATCTGCTTGTCGAACAGTGTCAACATCGGCATCGGGTCGGCCTGGCCGGAATAGACCCCGATCAGGGAGACCGTGCCGCCGCGGCGAACGATGTCGATCGCGGAGTAGAGCGCGTGCAGACGGTCGACGCCGGCGGTTTCCATCATCCTGGCGGCGACCGCGTCTGGCAGCAGGCCAGTCATTTGATGCGCGAGCTTGCCGAACGGGGAGCCGTGCGCTTCCATGCCGACGGCGTCGATCACCGAATCCGTCCCTCGGCCATCGGTCATCTCGCGGATCGCGTCGCCGATGACCTTGTGCTCGTTGAGGTCGAGCACCTCGATCCCGTTGTTGCGAGCCCGCTGCAGGCGCCCCGGCACGAGGTCGACGGCGATTACGCGGTGCCCGCGATGCTTCGCGATCCGCGACGACATGTCCCCGATCGGGCCGAGCCCGAGCACGGTGACGCTGCCGCCGTCCGGAATCCCGGCGTACTCGACCGCCTGCCAGGCGGTGGGGAGGACATCGGAGAGGTAGACGAACCGGTCGTCGGAGAGGTTGGCTCCCTCCTCGGGCACCTTGATGTGGGTGTACTGGGCTTGGGGAACGCGGAGGTATTCGGCCTGCCCGCCGGCCACCTGACCGTAGAGCTTGGTGTAGCCGAAGAGGGCCGCGCCCATGCCCTGGTCGCGGACCTGGGTCGTTTCGCACTGTGTCTGCAAATCCTGGGTGCACATCCAGCAGGTGCCGCACGAAATCTGGAAGGGGATGACGACGCGGTCGCCCTTCTGGAGGTTGGTGACCCCGCTCCCCACTTCCTCGACGATGCCCATCGGTTCGTGGCCGAGGATGTCGCCCTCATCGAGGAATGGCCCCAGCAGTTCGTAGAGGTGCAGGTCGGAGCCGCAAAGACCGCTGGTGGTCACGCGGATGATCGCGTCCGTCGGTTCCCGGATGGTGGGATCGGGCACGGTATCGACGCGAACGTCGCGCTTCCCATGCCAGGTCAGGGCTTTCACGTCGAACTGCCTCCTGTCGGATGGGTTAACACATGCGCCGGTGTAAAACTCCAACATGGCCGCACGTACCGCACAACCGTCACCTATGGTGGTTCAGCGGGTCAAAAGCTTCCAGCGCGGTTCACCCCTATGCACACATTGCATAGGGGTGGCCGCCTCCGTATCATTGAACCAACGGGCTGTTCGACATTCGAGGCTGGAGGGTGAGCGATTGGCCGCGACGCTGGGACAACTCATACGAGAACGCCGGATGGACATGGATCTCACCCAGGAGGAGTTGGCTGAGCGGGTGGGACCGGGCGTTCGCCAATCGGAGATCTCGCGGTTGGAACGGAACCGGGTGACCCTGCCGCGGCGCCAGCGGCTCGAGCAGATCGCGCGGGCCCTCGATATCCCGGTCGGTGTCCTGCTGGCCCGCTCGGGCTGGGTCGGCGCCGAAGGCATCGAGTCCAACGCATCCGAGCCTGAGAAACGTCACG
>JACCYX010000184.1 GCA_013696265.1 Chloroflexia bacterium | reverse complement strand
GGTTCGGCCAGTTCGTTGACGGTCGCCTCGCCGCTGGCGAGCCGGGCGAGAATGGCCCGGCGCGTGGGATCGGCGAGCGCGTGGAAGGTGTGGTCGAGCTCAACGTCGGTGGTGGCCATCGGTATTTATCCAATCGGTTAATTAACCGTATGGTGAAATACTACAGGTGCGGTTGCCCCCTGTCAAGTCCCTCCGGAGCCGTTCACGAAATTGCTAATGGGCTAACCAGCGCGGGGTATACGGGCTGGACGCGGGGTGTCGGTGTCCAGGCCCTTGGGGCACACTCGACGGCCGAGAAAAGATTTCTCGCAAACTCGAAATGACAATACGATTGGGCGACTTGCCGCGAGCGTGGCGTCCAGACCGGGCGAATGTCGCTACGCTTCGCCGCTGGTTTGGGCCAGATACCCGGCCAACTCGTCGAGGGCCACGTTCCAGCCCTGGGCGTGGCTGTCGCGGGCTGCCGTCGAGTCGAATGGTCCCTGGTGGGCGGTCAGGGCGGTCTGCTCGCCCTCATCGGCCAGCGTCACGGTGATCACCGTTTCGGCGGTGTCGGTCGCGTCCCAGGCGAAGGTGTAGACGATGCGCTCCGGCGGCACGACTTCGCGGTATTCGCCGTGCGACCAGTTGCCCGTGCCATCGGGCGTGGCGGCCTGGGCGCGCCACTGGCCGCCGGGCCGGACATCGGCTTCGAGGACCGGGCTCCACCACTTTTCCAGGCGCGCCGGCTCGGTCCAGGCCTTGAAGACGCGGTCGCGCGGGGCGTCCAGGGTACGGCTGACGGACAGTTCAACGTCGCTCGTGCTGGCGGAATCGCTGGTCGATGACACGGGTAGTCCTCTTCGTCGATTTCTGACGGCCGGCAGGCGCCTGACCAAGACTGATCCTCTTCAAAATCCTGACTTCCGGTGATCGGGTTGTCAATCCCGTTCCAGGGCTCGACTGTTCCGCTCCCATTTGCCCAATCCAGGCAGCCGATCCCTCTACTGCAAGCAGCGGTGCATTGCTTGCCGGAATCGAGACCAGCATGACCCTCCCGGATGACCGTTGTTACCGGTCATTGATGCGATTATGGGCTGCGTATCATACGTGGGGCGACAGACAGCATCGGAGTGGACGGCATTGGCGGAGAGCGACCAGCGGCGACCACCAACGCATGTCACGGGCACCCGGCAGGCGCCGGATGTGACCGCAACCGTGCCGAACGCCCGGCACGGTGTCACGACGTTCACCGCCAGTTCGTGGAATCGCAAGCGGAACAGCCTGCTCGAGCCGTGGGTCGACGTTCGGGCCGACCTCGACGCCATCAACGCTGGAGAAGGCGTCTACGACCCGGCCACCAGACGGATCTGGGTCAATGGCCGCCTCTACGGCATGCACGAGAACGGTACGACGTTCCCGATCGAGGGCGACGGGATCATTCCGCTCAACCGTGGCACCTATCGCGCCCTGCAGGCGTATCAGGAGTACAATGGCATCAATGAGCGGTCCATCCATGCGTTGAGCCGCGAGAAGGGCGTCACTGACGAGGACCTCGCGACCGCACAGCGTATTTGGCGGATGCGAGAAGAGGCTCGAGGTCATGACCCTGACGATCGCCACTGACATCCTCTTTCATGATGACATCGAACCGGATCGGCTTCGGCGCGTTTCCGCGCGCGCCTTTCACGTCGCACCCGAAATGGTCGCGGTGGCTGAGGCCGCTGGGCATTTCCCAATTCCCGACGATGCCAAGGTCATCCTCCTCCACCGCTCCTGGAACATGCCTGGCGACTTCCCAATCTGGTATGGCCTGACCGTCGACGATGACCTCGTCGAGCATGTCGATCGCGCCTTGAACACGGTCGCGCAAGGTCTCGGCACGGTGGCGTTGAGTGACGCCGACGATGATCGGGATATGACAATCCACCTCCCGGACGGCTCGGGGCACGTCGTGCGCCTCACGCAGGACGATGACGATGCGTTCCGCATCACGCCGGAGATGCGTCAACTGATCGACGGTGCGATGCGTCGTTCGCGGGAAACCGAGGACACGTCCAACGCCCCCATGACCACGACGCGTGCCCAGAAGGTCATCGCCAGCTAACGGCCTCGCGGGCAACCGGGCCAGGTGGCACGGCACTCTCGGTGGCTAGCGTCACCCGCCGGCGCCCTGGTAGCGATCGACCCCGCGCATCCAGACCCGGTAGGCGCCGGAGAACGCCAGCGCGCCGACCACCGGCGTGAGCCAGCCGATCCAGCCGGGCAGCAGTTGCCCCTCCTTGTCCAGCAGCACCGAGGCCGGATAGAAGTTGACGAAGGCGAAGGGCACGACTACCGTCAGCACGATCTGGATCGCCGCCCCGTAGATCGTGATCGGGTAGGTGATGAAGGTGCGCAGCGTGCTCGCGAACCCGAACAGGAACTGGGCACGGACGAAGAGGAACGCCCAGGCCCCGACCAGGGTCAGCACCGCCGCCTGCAAGAGACTGGCCCCGGCGAGGGCGAGCACCAGGAAGAGGACGCTCAGGGGTGTCCAGGTGATGTCGAGATTGGTGAGGGCCCAGGCCAGGATGCCCGCCGCCAGGAGGATGTGCCCGAGGTAGCCGACGTTGAAGCGCTGGGCCGCGAACGACGCATAGGGATTCAGTGGCCGCACCAGGTAGCCGTCGAACGTTCCGCCCTGAATCAGCCCTTCGAGTTCCGATTGGCAAAACGTGAACGCGGCCCCGATCGCGTACGACAACAGGTTGAATGCCCAGAGCAGGGCGATCTCCTCCCACGTCCAGCTGGCCAGCGTGCCGAAGCGGCGGACCAGGACCCAGATCACGAGGAAGTCGGCGACGTAGGCCAGGATCTGGGCAACCATGCCGGCGAGGTAGGCGCCGCGATATTCCATGCGCTCCCGCATCCGCAGCCGGGCGAAATGCCAGAAGAGGCCAACGGTCATGCCTCAGCCTCCCTGCACGACGAGGCGGCGGACCATCCGCGACCATAGCCACCAGCAGAGGCCGAGCAAGGCGACCGACCAGGCCAGGCCGAGGGTCAGGTTGCCGGCGATTTCCGAGCCGGAGAGTTCGCCCATCCAGGTCGCCGCCGGGAAGAAGGCGAGGAACTGGAAGGGGAGAACGTTCGCCAGCGTGCGGAGGTCGTCCGGGTAGAACCAGAGTGGCACCATCGTTCCGGCGAAGAGGGTGCGCAACGCCCCAAGCGCCCACTGGAAGTGAAACGTGGCCAGGAAATAGAAGCCCAGCATCCCGACCAGGCAGGCCAGCGCGAACGAGATCGCGAGCGCGATCACGAACGCCAGGGCAAAGGCGAGGCCGTTCCTCGTCGAGGCGGGGGCCTGGAAGCCGAAGAAGAGGGCGGCCAGCCCCAGCGTCGGCAGCACTGAGAAGAGGGCCGCGAAGAGCGACCGGCCCAGCCCGTCGGCCACCAGCGTGAGCGGGTAGTGGAACGGCTTGATCAGGTCGACCGCGATGTCGCCGGACCGGATCTTCTGGTCAAGTTCGGCCAGGCTCCGGTCCATCATCGCCAGCGCCGTCACGGTGTTGAGGATCGCGTAGGTGATCATGTCGGGGAGGGTGATGCCATCGACCTCACCGCTCCCGATCAGCGCCCGCCAGACGGCGACCTGGATCGCGACCCAGACCACGCCGATCACGATCCGGACCCAGACTTCGGAGCGGTAGGCCAGGTGCTTCCGGTACGACTTGCCGATCATCGCCAGGTAGAGGCTCATTGCGGCGCCTTTATCTGTCATTCCGAGCTTGCGAGGCAGCGTCAGCGGTATCTTGTGACACGCAATGGCGCGAAGGGAA
>JACCYX010000144.1 GCA_013696265.1 Chloroflexia bacterium | reverse complement strand
CCGTCCGCGTCGAGTACGGTTGCGTATCCGGCAGCGCATCGAGCGGGGCCACCTGGAGTCTGCCCAGAGCGCAGCGTGGGGTCCGCCCGTCTCCGGATCGAGATGAACTCGACCAGCTACCAGTCACGGGTCGTGCGTGCCAGCGCGGCGGATCTCATCGCTGGAGCCGAAAGATTTCTCGCCAGCTCGAAATGACAATTGAATTGCTTCGCTCCTTGACGGCGAGCGGGCGGTTGGCATACCCACCCGCTCGCCGCCTATGCCTTACGAGACGCTGGTGTCCTCCAGCGTCTCCCAGGTCTGGGCCGCCGTCGGCGCGAAGCCGGAAACAGTGTCGGTCGTCGCGAAGTAGGCCACTCGCGTGCTGATGAAAATGGCCGGCGCGGCGTCCGCAATCTCAACCTCCGCCTGCTGATAGGTCGCCTGCCGTGTCTCGAAGTCGGCCGTCGTCCGCCCCGCGTCCAGCAGCCGGTCAACTTCCTCGCTCGAGAACTGGAAGGCATTGACCGAAGCATCGGTGTAAAAGGCCGGGTAGAGCGCCCGGTCCGGATCGTTGCCCGAGCCGTTGAAGCTGACGAAGGCGTCGAAATCGCGGGCCAGCCAGCGCTCGATGAAGGTGCCCCACTCGACCGGTTCGAGTTCCGCGGTGACGCCAATCGCCTCCAGTTGATCCTGGATCACCAGCGCGATGTTCTGGAACTCTGGATAGAGTTGGCCGTACAGGATCGTGAACGTGAGGCCGGCTTGTCCGGCCTCCTCCAGCAACGCGGTTGCGCCCTCAGGATTGACCTCGTAGTTCGGCAACTGCTCGATCGGCTGCGCCCACTCCCCGAGCGTCGGCACGATCGGACCTGTCACCTGGCCGTTGCCGAAGAACACGGCCTCGACGATGGCCTGCCGGTCGATCGCCTGGCTCATCGCCTGCCGCACCGCCTCGTTGTCGAACGGGGCCCGCTGGCAGTTGAACCCGAGCAGGTAATAGTCGGTGGTTTCCTGCTCCAGGACGACGACACCCTCGCTGGATCGCGCCGAATCAACCGACACCGGATCGGCCAGCGTGGTCAGTTGGACGTCGCCGGTGCGGACCGCCGCCAGGCGCGACGCCTCGTCCGGCAGGATGCGGTAGGTCAACTGGTCGAGCACGGGCGTGTCCGCTTCCCAGTACGAACCGTGCCGGGTCAGGATCGTCTCCACGTCGGGGGTCGCTTCCTCGAGCTGGAAGGCGCCGGTGCCGACCATCGTCGCCGCGAAGTCGATCGGCTCGTCGGTCATCGGCACGATCGACGAATAGGCCGACGACAGGGTCGCCAGGAACGGTCCGTAGGGCGAGCTCAGATTGAACGTGACCGTGCGGTCGCCATCGGACTCGATCGTGTCGACCGGGGCGAACTGGGTCGCCCAACTCGACGCCGTGGCCTCATCCTTGATCCGGTCGAAGGTGAACTTCACGTCGTCGGCGGTCAGCGCCTTGCCGTCGTGAAAGGTGACGCCCTCGCGCAGGGTAAAGATGAAGGTGAGTTCGTCGGGATTGTCCCACGACTCCGCCAGCGATGGTTGCGGCTGCCCCTCCTCATCGAAGGCGATCAGCCGCTCGTAGACGACGGCCAGCAGCTCAATGCTCGACGTGGCGGTGACGAGCGCGGGATCGTAACCAACGGCCTCGGCCGACTTCCCGATGACGAGCTGGCTGGCTCCCGAATCCTGGGCTGAGGCGTTCAGCGCCAGCGGCGATCCAGCCGCCAGCGCGGCACCGCCGGCGCCGGCGATCCTGACGAGGTCGCGACGATTGATGGTCATGGCATCTACCCCTGGCGAAAATTCAATCCGCGCGTGACGGCGCGAACCCCGGCGACATGAACGCATTCCATGCGGGGGCATTATGACCCAATCGGGACCGGCGTGACCGCCTCCGATTCATCCCCGGGTTATTGGGGATGAATCGGTTGTCATCGCATGACCTGCCTGCCGCGCTATCGCAACGTGGGTCGCTGCTTCCCTGGTCTGACGGCGTTGTTCGTCACCAGTGCGGCCGCGCGTGACCGGCGGCGAGCCCGCGTCACGTTCGCCGCCCGAACCGTCCGATCCATCTGGGCCACCGGCCCGAATCCGGTCGGTGGCTGGCTGGAGATCAATTGTGACGAGATCCAGCCGTCCTGATTGCCGCACCGGACCGGTGTCCAGCCAGCGGACGCGTTCCCGCGAATCGTGACTTCGGCGCCGAAGGCGACCGTGGTGATGATCGCGCCGGAAAGGCTCGGCTGGGTCCGGCAATTGGCCCTGACCGCACCGGCGGTGTCGATGAAGCCGGTCGTCGGGCCCGGATCCGGTTCGGAACCGCCATCCACGGTCAGGTATTCGGCGGAGACGAAGCCGTTCTGCCCGGCACAGCGCACCGGATACCACCCGTTGGAAACGGGGCCGCGCAGTTCGACCCGCGCGCCAGGGCCGAATGTGGTGAGGATCTCTCCCGACACCGGCGCCACGCGGCAGCGCAAGGCAGCGCCGCCAGTATTCGTCACGGTACCAAAGGTGGTCACGGGATCGGGCGTGACCGTCGCGGTCGGCGTAACGGGCGTAGCCGTTGCGGTCGCGGTCGGAGGCGGCGTCCCGCTCACCGTCAGGTACTGGGCCGAGACGAAGCCATTCTGGCCACCGCACCGCACGGGATACCAACCGCTGGCGACGGGACCACGCACCTCGACCCGCGAGCCGGGTTCCAGCGACACAATGACCGAGCCGTCGACCGGGGCTGTCCGGCAGCGGAGGTTATCGCCATCGGTGTTGGTCACGGTCCCGAAGGTGATGCCCGGCGTGGTCGTGGGTGGCGTGCCACTGACCGTGAGGTATTGGGCGGAGACGAAGCCATCCTGCCCGGCGCAGCGGACTGGATACCAGCCGTTGGAGACGGGGCCCCGGAGCTCGACTTGCGCGCCGGGAGCGAAGGTGGTGAGGATTTCTCCCGACACCGGCGCGACGCGGCAGCGCAGGGTGGCGCCGCCGGTATTGGTCACGGTGCCAAACGTCGTAGTTGATGGCGTCGTCGCGGTGGCGGTAGCCGTAACCGTTGGCGTGACAGGCGTGGTCGTCGCGGTCGGGGTCACCGGGGTCACGGTTGCGGTCGGCGTACTATCCAGCGCGATGAACTCGGCGGCGGCCCATCCGTCCTGGCTCGCGCAGCGCACCGGGTACCAGCCGTTCGAGACCGGACCGGTGATTTCAACGCGCGTGCCCGGCGGGAACGACGTGATGACCGTTCCCGAAACCGGCTCGGTACGGCAACGGAGATTGAGTCCCGATGTGGTCACGGTACCGAATGTTGCTGTGGGTGGCACCGTCGGCGCGACGGTGGGCGGGATCGTTGTCGACGTTGCCGGAACAGTGGTTGACGTTGCTGGAACCGTCGTGGATGTTGCGGGCACGGTGGTCGAAGTCGCCGGAACCGTCGTGGATGTTGCGGGCACGGTGGTCGACGTTGCCGGGACGGTGGTCGACGTTGCCGGAACCGTCGTGGATGTTGCCGGCACGGTGGTGGCGGTCGGTGGCACTCGCGTGGCGGTCGCCGGCACGGTGGTGGCGGTCGGTGGCACTCGCGTGGCGGTCGGTGGCACGGCCGTCGGTGGCACGGTCGTCGCGGTCGGGTCCGGTGGGCACGGACCGGTGAGGTCATACCGCAATCCGGTCAAACCCGTTTCACTCGCGGTGTTGATCAATCGCTCGAACTCGATCCGCTGCGGATCGTTGGCGGGCCGCGTGTTGGCAATCGTCCGCAGATCGGCAAGGGTCAGGAGCCGTCCCCTTCCGTGGGATCGACCAGCGCCAGGAAGGCCCGGTCATCCTCCGGCACACACCCCTCGTAGGCGCTGGCCGGATTCGTCGTCAGGGCCATGAGCCCAAGCAGCGCAATGACGAAAACGATCAACGGTCGTCGGAGGTTGACTTCAGATGTACGCATGTTCTCCCCTGATCACCCGGCGGCAATGCCTTTTGGTCCAAGCCCCTTGCGAACCAGTATAGCGGAGAGTTCCCGGAATTGAACCCTCGCGCTGGTTCGCCCGGTTAATTGTCGAGCAGGACAATGGTCACGTTCCAGCTCTCGGGAGCGGAAACCCGCAAAACATGCGCGCCCGGCTCCAATCGATCCGACACCGTGACGGTGTCGGCCGCCTCCGTGTCGATCGAAAAGCCGGGCACGATTTCACCGTCGTCGTTCTCGATCGTGGCGGCGAACGCCGACGTTGAAGTGGCCGTCAGTTGATAGGTTCCCGCATCGTCGATCTCGATTTCGATCTCACGATCGCCGTTCCCTGAGAACGAACCCGTGTACGAATCGGTCGATGAGGTGCTGGACGATGACGAGGAACTGCTTTGCTGGTTCGACGAGGTCTCCGCGGTTGGTTCCGCCACCCGCGTTTCCAGCGCGGCAACGCGCGTTTCCAGGTCGCTGAGGCGCTGGTCGCCCGCGTCTTCGGCGACACCGGGAGCAATTGCCGCCACGGCGGCGGCAATCAGGAGGACGAGGGCGACGGTCGTAAGAAGCCAGGCACGCATGATCGAAATTCCTTTCCCTGGTCCGTCTCGCGCCACCGCGATGGAACGCCTTCGGGACCGGCGACGGAGGTGGATGCGTTGCCCATACTACCCGACGTGAACCACCGGCGCATGAACCACGGGGGAGCCTTCCATACGCAAGGTTCCCCCGTGC
>JACCYX010000120.1 GCA_013696265.1 Chloroflexia bacterium | reverse complement strand
CGATGTAGTCGAACGTGCCGTCGATCGTCAATGTGGCCGAGGTCAGCACGCAGGTCTTGAGGTCGTTGAAGACTTCCGAGCGCAACAGCTCACTGACGTCGAGCGGCGCGCCATTGACGGAGATGTTGGCCTGGACCGGCGAGCGTTCGATCCAGAAGACGTTCCGTCCGTCATCGGTACCGAAGGCCGCCAGCAACTGGCTCCTGATCTGCGTCAACGGCTCTAGCGCGGCTTGCATGTCGATCGTCAACTCGTCGCGAGTCGCGCTGGCGGGATTGGTGTCGTCGTCCGGGAGGGACATGCCGTCGAGAATCCGCAGGAACCACCGGCCCGCGTCCAGGATCGACATGATCTCCCGGTCCAGCTGGCTCCAGAGCAGCGAGAGTTCTGACCACTGGCCACGGTACTTCACCGTGTCGGTCAACCGGAGCTGGTCCGAGAACGATTGACGACCTCCCCGCGACGGTGGCAGCAGACCCCCGAGGCGGGTCATCAACTCCCCGGCCAGCGCCGAAATCGACGCCGCCGTGGTCGCCGCCTCGGAGGCTCGCCGGTTCGCTTCCTCCGCCTCCCGCACGGCGGTCAGGTCGCCCGCGCGCAGGAAAAAGGTCGATGCGATCGCGAAGAACCCGCCCGACGCCGACGTTTCAGTGTTGACGAGCAGCTTGACCGGTTCGTCGATCGCGCCCCGGTCGACGGACCAGCTGAACTGCGAGGTGGCTTCTTCTTCGAGGTGATGGGCTTCATCGATGATCAGCCGCTCGAACACCGGGAGGACGAAGCCCTGGGCGGAGTTCGACAGCACCAGCGAATGGTTGGCGATCACGATGTGGGCGTTGGCCGCGTTGAACCGCGCCCGGTACAGGAAGCACTGGCCACTCTTGGCGTAGGGGCACCGTTTCGGCGAGCACCGGCCCCGCTCCGAGGCGAACTTTCGCCAGTGCCGCTCTTCGTCCCGGTTCAGTCGCAACTCCGCCTTGTCACCGGTTTCGGTGTGGGGCAGCCAGAGCAGGATCTTGGCCCGAAGGGAAGCGTCGGCGGCGTCTTCGATCGGGTCGTTCATGTGATCGAACCAGCGGCGCAGGCAGAGGTAGTTGGTTCGTCCCTTCATCACCGCCACGCGGAGATCTTCTTCGACCCCGGCCTCGTGCAAGGCCGCTCGCAGGTCCGGCAAGTCCTTCCGGTAGAGCTGATCCTGGAGCGCCAGCGTGTTGGTGGTGATAACGACACGCTCACCACGGTCGATCGCGAAGAGGGAGGCGGGCAACAGATACGCCAGGCTCTTGCCGGTACCGGTTCCCGCCTCGACCAATAGTTCGCGGCTGTCGTTCAGCGCTCGACCCACCGCGCCCGCCATCCGGACCTGGGTTGGGCGCGACTCGAACCGCTCAAGGACATGAGATAGGGGGCCACCCGGCGAGAGCAGGGTAAGCATGCCGTCGATGTCGAGCGGGGCCTGGGAGCCGGTGCGCTGCAGCGCCTTCGGGTAGTCGCGAGGTTCCATGAACCGCATTTCCGGCGGCAGCTCGCGCGACTGGTCGAGGTTGAACAGGGGACCGGAGATCATCCTGTCCGCGACCTGGCGAAAGAGCGTGGCCTCGGGCCAGCCCGCCTGCCGCGCGTAACCAGCGGCCTGGTTGAGGGTCCGTTCGTCGTAGTCGCCCATGCGCTCGATCAGGCGCTGGAGGATGCCGGCCGCTCGCTCGGCGTCCGGGAGTGCCCGATGCGCTAGGCGCTCCCCGACTCCGAGGGCTTCGGCCACCGAGCCGAGGCTGTAGCTCCCCAGGTTAGGCATCAGCATCATCGCCAGCCGAAAGGTGTCGAGACGAAGATTCGGCACCGGAATGCCGGATTTCTCCAGCATTGCGACATCGAAGTCGACGTTGTGCCCGACGACGGGCAGGGCTCCGATGAGCTGGCGGACGCGGGCACGGACATCCTGGATCGGCGGGGCGCCCACGAGGTCATCGTCGGTGATGCCAGTGAGGCGAATGATTTCGAGGGGAAGTTTCCGGCCTGGATTGACGTACTGTGAGTACCGTTCGACGACACCTTCCCGCCCGAAGACGACGATGGCGATCTCGATGATGACGTCACGGTCCGGATTGATGCCGGTGGTCTCGCAATCGACCGCGACGAAGTGATCCTGCGCGAGGTAGGAACCGGCGAATGTGGAGGCCAAGGGTTGCACTTTCAAGGCTGGATGGACCAGCGGGATTCGGGCGCGGGCCAAGACACGTGGGCTGGCCCCTCTACATTACCACCGCGCTGGCGATGGTGCCCCTCGCCGATGCTAGACCTGTTGGCGGGGCAGCCGACCGTCGGCCAGCGCCTCCGAGGCGAGCATGGTGTTGAGCAGCAACTGGGCGAAACCTGTGGCGATGGGACGCACGCGGATGTATTCGTCCACCCGATGCACGTTGCCGCCGGTCGTCAGGCCGATGCACATCGAGGGGATGCCGCGGCTGATCGGGATGTTGGCATCGGTGCTGGAGGCATCGCAGACAGCCTCCATGCCGAGCGCCGACAGCACGTCCACGGCGATCGGCACCAGGCCGGAGTCACTGGGTAAGGCGCCGGCCGGCCGGTCGCCCACGATCTCGACCTGGACACTGACGCCCGGTTCGTCAACGCCAGCGATGAGCCGCTCGACATTCTCGACCAGCGAGGCGAGCGATTCCGCGCTGACCGAGCGCATGTCGATGATCGCGGTCGCGTCGGGCGCGATCGTATTGACGCTGATCCCACCCGTAAACATGCCGACATTGAAGCTCGTCTTGGGATTGGACGCCAGCTCCAGCGCGTCGAGCCTCGTCACGAGCCGGGCCAGCTCGTGAATCGCGCTGGGCCGCCCGGCGTCGCCCCAACTGTGCCCTCCAGGTCCGGTGACGGTCACTTTCACGCGCCGGCTGCCGACCGCCCGGTTCGTGATCCGGCCGAGGCTGTGGCCCTCGACCGCGATCGCCGCCCCAACCGCCGGCAAGGCGTCCATCACCGCCCGCATCCCGCGCAGGTCGCCGAGACCTTCCTCACCAACATTGCCGGTGACGAAGATGTCGACTGGTGGCTCGAATTCGAGCTGCTTCAGCGCGTCCTTGACCATCGCGACCGCCGCCACGCTGAGACTGTTGTCACCGATGCCCGGCCCCGACAGGATGTCTCCGTTGCGGGTGACGGCAATCGGCGTCTCGCGGGGAAAGACGGTATCGGTGTGTCCCGCCAGCAGGAGCGCGGGGCCCGAATGTTTCCCCGGTATTCGCCCGACCACATCCGACAGCGAATCAATCGTGACATCAGCGTAGCCGAGTCGACCGAGCGTCTCGGCGACCAAGGCCGCCCGCTCCGATTCGTCGTTGGTGGGGGCGGGCACCTCCGCCACCGTGGTCGCCAGCGCGGCGATCGGCTCCACGAATCCCGAGGCGACGGCCAACGCGCGGGCAACGAGATCGGAGGAAATGGCTGGCAAACGAGACTCCTGACAATGGCCCGATGCGATATTTCATACGAACGCTGCCGAAGTATACCCGGCGAATTACGGGATCAGGCTCGGCTACCCCCTTGGATTCATGCCGCCGCGATCCGGGCGGGCATGGGATACTGGAGCCTGCAAACGCACGTCTCGTAACGGTCGTCGCCAGGGAGGGTTTCCGCCGTCCAACGATGAGGCAGGTTGACGAACAATCAGCGGACGGGTTCAAGGGTCGAAGGAGACGGTAAATGGCGTACCACCGGTACGATGCGGTCATTGTGGGTGCGGGCGGCGCGGGCTTGATGGCCGCGATTCAGATGGCGGGCAAGGCGAACATCGCCGTCGTCAGCAAGCTCTACCCACCCCGGTCACACACCGGCGCCGCCCAGGGCGGCATCAGCGCCGCGCTCGGAAACACCGAGGAAGACCACTGGCAGTGGCACATGTTCGACACAGTCAAGGGCGGCGACTACCTCGTCGACCAGGATTCGGCGGAGGTGCTGGCGAGGGAAGCGATCGACGCCGTGCTCGAACTCGAGCACATGGGCCTCCCCTTCAACCGCACGCCCGACGGCCGGATCGACCAGCGCCGGTTCGGCGGCCACAGCCGCAACTTTGGGGAAGGTCCTGTCCGCCGCGCCTGCTACGCGGCCGACCGCACCGGCCACATGATCATCCAGACGCTCTACCAACAGGGGATCAAGCACAACGTCAACTTCTTCGACGAGTTTCACCTCCTCGACATCCTCTTCACGGATGACGGCGAGTGCTGTGGCGTGATCGCCTACGAGATCAAGACCGGCGAGCTGCACACGATCCACGCCAAGACCGTCCTGATCGCCTCCGGCGGCTACGGACGGGTCTACAAAATCACATCCAACGCGATCGCCGGCACCGGCGACGGAGTGGCCCTCGCCTACCGGCGAGGCATCCCGCTGATGGACATGGAGTTCTACCAGTTCCACCCCACCGGGCTTTACAAGCTCGGCATCCTCGTCTCCGAGGCGGCGCGCGGCGAGGGCGGCATCGTCGTCAACGGCGAGGGCGAAGCCTTTGCCGCCCGCTACGCGCCGACGATGAAGGACCTCGCGCCCCGCGACATGATGTCCCGCTTCATCTACCAGGAGGTCAAGGAGGGCCGCGGCATCGACGGCAAGGATTATGTCCTTCTGGATGTCTCCCACTTGCCGCCGGAGGTGATCGACGAAAAGCTGCCTGATGTCACCGACTTCGCCCGCGTCTACCTTGGCGTCGAACCCAAGAATGAAGGTATCCCGATCCAACCCACCGCGCACTACGCGATGGGCGGCCTGCCGACCAACAACAACGCCCAGGTGATTCTCGATCCTGCGGGAACGGTCGTACCCGGCTTCTACTCCGCCGGCGAATCGGCCTGCGTCTCCGTCCACGGGGCGAACCGGCTCGGCACCAATTCGCTCGTCGATCTGGTCGTCTTCGGACGACGGGCCGGACGGCACATGCTCGAGGAGATACAGTCGCGAGAACTCGCCGAATTGCCCGCAAACCCGGAGGAAACGGCGGCGAAGGAAATCGCCGACCTCCTGAACCGCGACAAGGGGGAGCGTGTCGCCGACATCCGCAAGGCCATGCAGGAAGTGATGATGGACAAGGTCTCCGTCGTCCGCAACGAGACCGGCCTGCTCGAAGCCCAGAAGGAGATTGCCGATCTCCAGGAGGCCTACCGGCACATCGCGATCCAGGACAAGGGCAAGCGGTACAACACCGACCTGCTCGAAGCCCTGGAACTCGGCTGCATGCTGGATTGCGCCGAAACCATCGTCCATGGGTCGCTCGTGCGCGAGGAGAGCCGGGGCGCCCACTACCGCGAGGATTTCGAAGCGCGCGACGATGCCAACTGGCTCGCCCACAGCATGATCAGCCGCAAGGATCGGGGATTCGAGGTCCAGAAAAAACCGGTCAAGATCACGATTTTCGAGCCGAAGGAACGCAAGTACTAACCCGCCCGCGCGGCGGTCGATCACGGGAAAGGCAGGCCAGTGGAGATCACCCTTCGCATCAAGCGCTTCAATCCGGAACAGGACCAGAAGGCGCACTTCGAGGAATACAAGGTCGAGGTTGAGCCGAACGATCGCGTGCTCGACGCGCTCAACGAGGTCAAGTGGTATCAGGACGGCACGCTGACCTACCGGAGGTCGTGCGCCCACGGCATCTGCGGGTCCGACGCGATGCGCATCAATGGGCGGAACCGCCTGGCGTGCAAGATCCTGATGAAGGACCTTGGCAAGCGAATCACGCTCGAACCGCTGATGGGATTCAAGGTCGAAAAGGACCTCCTCGTCGACATGGAGAAGTTCTTCGACGCGTACAAATCCGTGAAGCCGTACCTGATCGCCGACGATGCCCCGGCCGCCGGGGAGCGGCGGCAATCGCCGGAACAACGCGCGGCGTTCGACGACACGACCAAGTGCATCCTGTGCGCCGCCTGCACCACGGCCTGTCCCATCACCTGGACCACCGACGAATTCGTCGGTCCGGCCGCGATCGTGAACGCCCATCGGTTCATCTTCGACAGCCGGGACCAAGGCAGCGCGACACGGCTCCAAATTTTGAATAACGGCTCAGGCGTCTGGCGCTGCCGGACGATTTTCAACTGCACCGATGCCTGCCCGCGTGACATCAAGGTCACTGAGGCGATCGAGCAGGTGAAGCGGGCGCTGCTGTACGAACAAGTTTAACGTCGGTCTGCCAACGGTTCGTTGGTTCTGGATTGGGGAGAGGACGCCATGCCAAATCCGTTCGATTGGGGTTACCTGACATCCGAGCCGGCCTCGGGCGATGTGTTCGATGCCTTCACGATCGTCTACCTGGTTGTCTTCCTGGGCGGCTTCGTGGTGGCGGCATATCTCAACAGCCACCCCTGGACGAAGCCGTTCGGACGCATGTTCCGGCGCAAGGCTGTCCGGAAAGCGGCCGGCCTCGCCATGTGGGTCTTTGGCGTGGGACTCTTCTTTTTCCTGATCCGGCTCCTGCAGATCAACCCGCTCACGTTCGGCGAACCGATCTGGATGTGGCTCAGCGTCCTCGCCCTGGTCGCGATGATCGCCTGGATCGCGCTCTCCTGGTCCACGGCGCGAAAAGCTGCGGCCACGGCGGCGGCGGCCCAAACCGCCCATGCCCGGCGCGGCAAACCCGTCACGCAGCAACAGACGAGGCGCCCCGTTCGCCGGTCGACCACGCTGCGCTAGGGCAAGCGCGCAGCCTCGACGGGAGCCTAATAAAGCGATGGGTAATCGGGATTCGACGGCCATCTTACCCCCGTGGGCGCACGCAAAACGGGGGCGGATCTTGTCGATCCGCCCCCGTTTCAAGTTCGAGGATAGCCGTGCACCCTCTTTCGATATGGTCTTTCCGGCTTGACCGAACTCGTGCGCTCCGGCCAGGAAACCCCACGTCACCCGAGGAATCCTGCTTAGGGCTGCTATCTTCCGATCCTGACCCGATTCACAGTTCCCCGCCGCGCGGGACCCAACCTTCATCACGTCGTAGAACAGCCAGTCCCACAAAGTCATACCTGGAGAGGGAATTCAACCCCGCTGTGGCGGATTGCGGGTGCAGGGCACCGCCAACTCCCCATCTAGCACGACTGCGGCAAGTATACCCGCTCCGGGCCCGATTCTCTAATCCTCTTCTGGCGGTAACGCCCGGTCGGCTGGCCACTCAATCGGCCGCGGGCCCGAATCGCCCAGCTCCGGATTGTCGGAGAGGCGGCGCCGCACCTTGACCGTCAGCTCGTCGAGCACACGGATCTGGCAGGCAAGTCTGGTCGTGTCCTCGCGGTTCCTG
>JACCYX010000106.1 GCA_013696265.1 Chloroflexia bacterium | reverse complement strand
CCGCCATCGTGTAGTACGAACCCCAGTTCCAGACCGCGCTCGTCAGCACGGCCTCGGGCGCCTGCGCCGACATGTCGACGTTGTAGCCGACGCTGTACTTGCCGGCGGCTTCCGCCACCTGCTGCGGCCCGGTGGTGTCCTGGTGCTGGGCGATCACGTCCACCCCGAGGTCGATCAGCGACTGGGCGGCGGTACTCTCGACCTGCGGGTCGTACCAGGTGTTGGTCCAGATCACCTGGACATTGACATCCGGGTTCGCGACCTGGGCGCCGAGCGTGAAGGCGTTGATGCCCCGCAGCACTTCCGGGATCGGGAACGCGGCGACGTAGCCGATCGAGCCCGTTTCGGCCATCATGCCGGCGACGTAGCCCGTGACGTAGCGGGCCTCCTCGATCTTGCCGAAGCCGGTGCTGACGTTCTCGGCTGTTTGGTAGCCGGAAATGTGAATGAACTGGATGTCCGGGTACTGCGGAGCGACCGCCAACACCGCCGGGCCGTAGCCGAATGACGTGGCGATGATGACGTTGTAGCCCTCCTCGGCGTAGCCCCGGATCGCGCGTTCGGCGTCCGCCTGGAGTTCCGGGATGTTCTCGATATAGGCGGTCTCGACGTTCGGCACCGCATCTTCCATGGCCAGCCGGCCCTGGTCGTGCGCGTAAGTCCAGCCCAGGTCACCGACCGGACCGATGTAGACGAAGGCGACCCGCAGCGGATCGCCCGCCGGCGTTGAATCCTGGGCGCCAGCGCGTCCTGGGCCGGTGGCGGCGAGCGCCGCGGCTCCAGCGCCAGCCGCCAGCGTACGGCGGTTGATGCGGGCCTTGAGCAATTCCTCGGCAGATCGATACAAAGCCATCGTCGACACGCTCCTCATCGTCCAATGCGACCTTCGCCGCTCATGGATCATCCTGGTAAAGACATCACTCCGCGACTTCGAACACGATCTCTTGAGCGCCCTCCCAGACGATCCGGCGGCCCACCTCCTTGAGCTGATCGTTGCCCTCCACAATCGTCAGGAAATGGTTTCCGGCAAGCTGTCCCATCGTGCTGGCGAAGCAGGTCCGGCCATACGGAAAGAGGATTTCGGTTTCGCTGAACCCGCCCGGATAGAACAGGATTTCGCCAGGCGAGGGATAACTCGTCGCGTTCTCGATCCCCACTCCCAACTGGAAATCGCCGAGCGGGATCCAGCCCGACTCCCCGCTCCACCGGGCCTGGATCAGCCGCTCCGAATAGGGCAGCAATCCCTTGAACGCGGCAACCGTCTGAGGAGCACCCTCTTCCTCGAAGCGCGCCCTGAACGTCATTCCGGCGACACGGATTCTCAGCATTGTATCAGCGCACTCCCCGCTCGCGCCGGTGCAACCGCCACCAACGCCATCGTCTTTTTTGTGCAACATAACCAATCGCTCCGGACCCCGTACGTACACGATCATAGCGCATTGTCGCATGGGCGGTCCGCAGGTGCCGGAAATCGCCTTGACCGCCCCGCTAGGACACTTGGGCGGCGCAGATCGCAGGGTCGCCGTCTAGTAGGGCTGCCGAGCTTGTCTCGGCCCGTTCCAGCCGACGACCAGTCAAGCTTCACGAGAACCGCTCCCCACCAAACGACCGGCTCGGTGACATTGCCGGACCGGTCGTGGCGAGAGCGAAAACTGTTTGCCGGTCGTTGGGGATTACTCGCCCGCCGTGGCCGAGCCGGGGGCGGGCGCACCGGGACCCGGTTCCCAGGTAGCCGGCTTCTTCGGCAGGCGGACCGGGGCGAGTTCGCCCTCGACCCGGAGATCCGGGAGCCAGCGTAGGAACCGGGGCAGGTACCAGTTGGCGTTGCCGCACAGTTTCAGCGTGGCGGGCACGAGGATCGTGCGGATCAGCGTCGCGTCGATCAGCACCGCGAAGGCGAGGCCGAAGCCCATCTGCTGCATCTCGACCAGACGTCCGCCCGCGAAAGACCCAAACACCGCGACCATGATCAGCGCCGCGCCGGTGATCAGGCGGCCCGTCTGTTGCAGGCCGACCCGGACCGCTTCCTCGTTGTCGCCGGTGCGGTCGAAGTGCTCACGGACCCGGCTCAACAGGAAAACGTGGTAATCCATGCTCAGCCCGAACAGGATGCAGAAGAGCATCACCGGCAGCCAGTTCGTAATCGTGTCGACTTGGGTGAAGCCGAAGGCATCGGCCAGGAACCCGTGCTGGAAGACCGCGACCACCGCGCCGTAGGCGGCGGCGACCGAGAGCATGTTCATCAGGATCGAGGTGAACGGCACGAGGATCGAGCGGAACGCGACCAGGAGCAGCAGGAAGCTCAACCCGAGCACGAAGGCGAAGACGAGCGGCAGGCTCTCGATCAGCGCGGCGTCGAAGTCGATCGTGTCGGCGGTGGCGCCGGTCAGGTAGACGCGGCTTGCCCCGTCCCCGAAGACTTCAGGCACGACATCGTCGCGCAATTCCGCGACCAGCGCTTCGGCGTCGCGCGAGAAGGGATCGGCGTTCGTGATCGCCTCGACCACGGTGAGGCGATTATCGGGACTCAACTCGAAGCTGACCTCACCGAACCGGTCGTCGGCCTCCAGTTGGGCAACGAGCGAGGCGACATCCTCCTGGATGCCGGCGCTGTTCGCGTCACCTTCGATCACGATCTGAACCGGCGATTCGAGGCCGGCCGAGAAGTCGGCGGCGAGTACCTCGAAACCCCTGGTGTAGGGGGTATCCGGCAGCGTGCTCGACTCCTGCGTGCCGATGCTCATCGTCAGCACCGGCGCGGCACAGGCGAGGAGGATCGCGAGCGAGGCCACGAACCAGGCGACCGGGCGGCGCATCACCGCGCTGGCGAGGTGTCCCCAGACGCCCGTGCCGATTTTGGCTTCGAACTCGCGGTAGCCGTTGCGGTCCTGCCGCCGGAGCTTGCGGATCATGCCCAGGCGCGGCAGGTTGGCCCAATCGCCAATCAGGCGCACCATCGCCGGCAGCAGCGTCAGCGCCGCGGCAACGGCGACCACGACAACCAGTGCCGCCGAGAGTCCCATACCCTGGAAGAAGTTGATCGGCAATAGCAGCAGGCCGCAGAGCGCCAGGATCACGGTCGCGCCCGAGAACAGGACCGCCTTGCCGGCGCTGCCGCCCGCCCGCTCGATCGCGTCCATTTTGAGCGCACCGTGGCGGCGTTCCTC
>JACCYX010000090.1 GCA_013696265.1 Chloroflexia bacterium | reverse complement strand
GGCCGGATCATCACGCCGCTCAAGGACCGGTTCGGGTCGCAAATCCGGACTCACTATCCTGGAACGGTGGATCTCGAAAACCGGATCGTGGAACAGGAACGGTCGCACTTCACCCTGCCCGGTATCGAGGTCACGATGCCGGCCTTCATGCAGGAAGTCGTGACCGAAATTTCCCACCACGCCCGGCGTTCCCCGGTCGTCTCCCAGCGGAGCGGCGTCTCGGTCCGGATGACGGTCGCCAATACCGAGGTGCTGATTGCCAACGCCAGCCGGCGCGCGTTGCGAACCGGCGAATCGGTGGCGGTTCCCCGGATTTCCGACCTCGACGCGATCTTCCCGTCGTCGATGGGCAAGATCGAGTTCGAGACGTTCGGGGAGGGCCGGGACGACGATGCCCTGGAACGGATGATCGGAGAAGCGATCAAATCGGTCTTCCTCAAGACGGTCGATCCCACCCTGCTCGAACCGCTCCTGACCGCGTTCGAAAACGGCTTGACGGTGACGGTTTCCGATTCCGCCGACGCCTACTCGTATGTGCATCAGGTCAGCGCCGTCGATTCCTTGAGCGAGGTGATTTCCGGCCTGGTGACGACCAATTCGCCGCAAGAATCGGCTTCCGCGATCGAGTTCGTGCTGGAAGGTCTTCATCAGGTGCGCAAGGTCAGCCGGCGTAGTCGCGGCGGCAACGTGACCCGGTACAGCATTTAGAACATTCACAAGAGCAAAGGCGGTCACGCCATGCACCACCACCACAGTTTCCGGCTGAACGAGTATCTCCAGTGGGACAACGCGCTCGAATCGTCGCTCAGTCCCGACGAACTCATGGAGTCGATGTCGGAAGACATCCTGCGTGATGGAAACCTCGACCTGTCGCTCCAGCGCGCGTTCCGCTGGGGCAGTCCCGGTATGGATGGCGCCGGGCTGAACGAGTTGATCGAACGCCTGCGCCAGCAACGACAGGAATTGCTCGACCAGTTCGATTTCGGCTCCTCGCTTGACGAGATCCGGGAAAAGCTGGACGACATCCTGGGGCGCGAAACCGACACGATCCAGGATCGCAAGAACCAGCTCTCGGACCAATCCGATCTTGAGGCCAGCGACGTCGATCGGCTCTCGGAGTACTTGAACCGTCGGGAAGAGACGCTCGCCCAGCTTCCGGCCAGTACGGCGGCCCGGATCGAACACCTCAAGGACTACGAGTTCGTCGACGCCCAGGCGGGACGCGACTTCGACGAACTCGTCAAACAGTTGCAACAGCAGATCAGCGACGCCCTCTTCAACAACCTGATGGGCGGCCTGCCGCAACAGGGCGACGGCTCGGCCCAGCAGATGCAGGAATTTCTCCAGGACCTCAATGACGCCTTCGAACAGGAGCGCCTCGGCCAGCAACCCGACATGGACAAGCTCAACAACAATTGGGCGAACCAACTCGGGGGCCGTGCCGAGAACATGAGCGAGATTCGGGACCGGCTACGCCGGCGCATGGAAGCCGCCCAGAACCTAATGAGCATGCTGAGCCGCGAACAGCGGGCGCAGATGCAGGCGATGATCCAGCAATCGCTCCAGGACTCTGGCCTAATGGAGCAGTTCATGCGGCTGCAATCGCACATCGGTCCGCTCGACCGCTCGAACCTGCAGCAAGCGCAAGGGCCTGGCGATCAGGATATCCCGCTCGACATCGCGATGCAGGTACTGGACCGGGCCTCCCAAATGGAACAACTCGAAGGGCAACTGCGGTCGGTGCATCGACCCCAGGAATTGCGCGGTCTCGACAAGAGCCTGATTGACGAGGTACTGAACGACCAGGATCAGGAGTGGCTGGACCGGTGGTCAGGCATTGAGGACCAACTGATCGACGCTGGGTTCGTGAAGAAGGGCCGGCGTGGCCTGGAACTCACACCCAAGGCGGTACGGCGGATCGGCGAGAAGGCCCTGGAAGATGTCTATTCCTCGCTCAAGAACCAGGGCATTGGCGAGCACGACGTGCAGCGCCAGGGCGCGGCCGGGGAGCTGGTCGAAACGTCCCGGCGCTGGTCGTTCGGCGACCCGTTCGTGCTTGACCTGCCGAAGACGGTCATGAACGGCGTCATGCGGAACGGGCCGGGCACGCCGGTCCGGCTCGACCCATCGCACTTCGAGGTCCAGGACCGGGAAGCCCGGACCGCGACCGCGACCGTGCTCCTGATCGACATGAGCCGCTCCATGATCCACAACGGCTGCTGGGACGCGGCCAAGCGGTCGGCCCTGGCGCTCGACACCCTGATTCGCGGCAAGTATCCGCGGGACATGCTCGAACTGTTCGGCTTCTCGGCCACGGCCCACCCGCTGAAAATGGTCGATCTCCCGACCCTGGAGTGGAACGAATACAACTACGGCACGAATCTGCAACACGCGCTCGAACTCGCGCGCGAGAAGCTTCGGCCGGAACGGGGCCGGAACCGCCAGATCATCGTCATCACCGACGGCGAGCCGACCGCCCACATAGACCGGGGCGAGGTCCGGTTTCAGTATCCTCCCACCCGTGAAACCTTCGAGGCGACGCTGAGAGAGGTCGTCAGGTGTACCCGTGAAGACATCACGATCAACACCTTCCTGTTGGAGAGCACCCCCCACATGAGCCGGTTCGTCGAAGACCTGATGCGGATCAACCGGGGCCGGGTCATCAACGCCTCTCCGAACCGGCTCGGCAACTACGTGCTCAAGGATTTCCTGCGGGGCCGCACGGCCTCACGGGGATCCGGCGAGATGTGGGCGTAACCGTCACGCGCCCTGGCCCTGATTCATCATCAGGCCGCCATCCAGCACGAAAGTTTGGCCGGACGCGTAATCCGAATCGCTCGACGCCAGGTAGAGCGCCAGTTTCGCGATTTCCCAGGGCTCGCCAGCGCGCTTCCAGGGGATACTCTGGACCTGTTCCTTCATCACCTCGGGATCGTCGACCGCTTCCTGGTTCATCGGCGTCGCGATCATGCCGGGCGCGATGTTGTTGACATTGATCTTGTCCTTGGCCAGTTCGAGGGAGAGGCACCGGGTCAGGTTACGGAGAGCACCCTTCGACGCGCAATAGCCGGCGGCCCCTGCTCGCGGAATATCCTCATGGACCGAGGTGATATTGATGATCTTGCCCCCACCGCCCGCCTTGCGCCGGGCGCGGATGAACTGTTGGCAGGCGTAGAACGGACCGTGCACGTTGGTGCGAAACCGGTCCTCCCACTCCTCCACCGTCATTTCCGCGACTTCCTTGCCGACGGAATCGATGCCGGCGTCGTTGACCAGAATGAACGGAACGCCCAACTCCGGTTCAACGCTCGTGAAGAGTTTGGCCACCGCGGCCGGGTCCCGGACATCGAGTTGCGTTACCATCGCCGTCCGTCCCAACTGCCGAACCGCCTCGGCCGTTGCCTGCGCGCCGGCTTCGTCCTCGAACCAGGTGATCGCCACATCCGCACCCTCCCGCGCGAATTCGCGAGCGATCGCCTGGCCCATGCCGGAGTCCGACCCGGTCACGATCGCGACTTTGCCGTCGAGTTTTCCACTTGCCATGCGTTCTCCAATCGTTCCATTCGACGTAGGCGTTCGAGTGACCACGATATCACTATACGGAATACGGATCGGCTCATACAATCCCAACTCAACCGGTCAGTGAGCTACCCCATCGCAGTCATAGGCTCAACCGATCCAGTCAGTGACGTTTTTGAGGACCAGGCGTATAGTCAACGGTGCTTGTTTCGACCTGAGTGTCTGACGGCGGGTGCCCTTTTCGGGCGTTCTGACCAGATGGTCTACATCACCTGGACATTCTTGGCACCAGATTGTGCCAAAGGGTGGATTTGGCATGCATTCGGTGCATAGTCGCGATCGCCGCTGGATCGCGTTGCACGTGGCGTCCATGATGGAGCCACGGTGATGTATCAACGGGCTGACTGGCACCGTCTGTGGAGTTCACGCTACGAAAGTGGCCGTGCGATCCGGATCCCTACCCGGTGATTGAGTATTGCCCTGTCAAGCCCGCACCCAGTTCATCCTGGGGGAGTTACTGACGGCGATAACTCGATCGGCAACGTCGAATTTCATGTGCTCGTCTCCCGAACCTTTGGTACATGCCTGCCTGTCAGTACGCATCCGGTTCGCGCCACTGTCGCGGCGCCTGATGGGACACTGAC
>JACCYX010000055.1 GCA_013696265.1 Chloroflexia bacterium | reverse complement strand
CAGCGGGCCGTACTTCTACCTGCCGAAGATGGAGAGCCACCTCGAAGCCCGCCTCTGGAACGACGTCTTTACCCGCGCCCAGGAGGTGCTGGGGATTCCCCACGGGTCGGTGCGGGCCACCGTGCTCGTCGAAACGTTCCCGGCCGCCTTCGAAATGGAAGAAATCCTTTACGAATTGCGGAACCACGCCGCCGGGCTGAACGCCGGTCGCTGGGATTACATCTTCAGCGCGATCAAGACCTACCGGAACGCGCCGGACAAGGTCTTGCCGGACCGGGCGCAGGTCACGATGGCCGTGCCGTTCATGAACGCTTACGCCCGGCTGCTGGTCCATTCTTGTCACAAACGCGGCGCTCACGCGATCGGCGGCATGGCCGCTTTCATCCCCTCGCGACGCGACGAAGAGGCGAATGCGACCGCCTTCGCGAAGGTTCATGAGGACAAGGAGCGCGAGGCGTCACTTGGCTTCGACGGCACCTGGGTGGCCCACCCCGGCCTGGTGCCGGTCGCGATCGAGGAGCTGACGAAGGCGCTCGGCGAGGACCCGCACCAGAAGCACGTCGGCCGCGATGAGCATCCCGGCATCGCCAGTGTCGACCTGCTCGACTTCACGGTCGAGGGCGGTCAGATCACCGAGGCGGGACTGCGCGCCAACATCAGCGTCGCCCTGCGGTACATCGACTCGTGGCTGAACGGCTTTGGCGCGGCGGCGATCAACAACCTGATGGAGGACGCGGCGACCGCCGAGATTTCTCGCGCCCAGATCTGGCAATGGATCCGGCACAACCAGCGCACCGCCGAGGGCGAGCCGATCACGCTAGATCTTTACGATCGGTTGCGGGCCGAAGAACTGGAGAAGCTCGGAGGCGAGAGCGCCAGCCGCTTCGCCGACGCGGCGAAGATTCTCGACGGGCTCGTCCACGACGACAGCTTCGTCGCCTTCCTGACCCTGCCCGCCTACGCGCTGCTGGATTAGCCCGAGATGGTTGTTCTGGTAGGGGAGCACCTTGTTTCGGTGTTGAACGCCATGCACCAATGGCACTGGCATTCCGAGCTTGCGAGGAATCCCTGCGCGAAGCGCATCCGACGAAGTCGGATCGGCCTGCCGCAATTCCAAGCGCCGGCTGCGCCGTCGAGTGCTTCGCACAGGGATGTCTCGCTGACGCTCGACATGACGATTCGTGGCGACGAAGCATCCTGGCAAATCGGCCGTCGCCAACGTGCCCGGATATGACGAAGCACATCATGTCCGCCATCAATGTCCTAACTGACGACGAGGCGGTTGAACTCCTTGGCGGGCTCTTCGAGCACTCGCCCTGGATCGTGCGCGAAACCTGGCCGAGGACGCCGATCGCCTCCTTCGAGGCGTTGCACGCGGCGCTGTGCGAAACCCTGCGCGCGGCGACGGTGGATCGGCAACTCGCGCTGATCGCGGCCCATCCCGACCTCGTGGGTCGCGCCGCGATGGCCGGCACCTTGACCCGCGAATCGACCGGCGAGCAGCGGGCGGCGGGCCTGGGACCGGACGATCTCATGGTGGACGACGTCGAGCTGTTCACCAGGCACAACGCCGCCTACCAGGCGCGGTTCGGCTTTCCGTTCGTGACCTGCGCCCGCGAGAACCGCAAGGCCAGCATCCTCGCGGGATTCGAGCGACGGCTCGGCAATGACGCCGAGACCGAGCGCAAGACCGCGCTGGCCGAAATTGAGCGCATCGCCTGGTATCGTTTGACCGACCTCGTGGAGAACGATCCGGAAATCGACGGCGACTAGACCCGGAGCAAGGTTATGGGAAACGAGTACGAAATCAGTTACGGCAAGATGCGCGTGCCGGTCTACCGCGTCTACGGCCAGCCGCTCCGGGGTGTGATGCCGGTGCCGGAATCGCCATTCCTGGGCCGCGACAACGTCCTCCTCGCGGCGGAAGTCGACATCGAGGTCTTCGGCACGGAGTTCCTGCCCGCCTACACCGTCGGCGACAACTCAATGGTGGTCGCGACCGACTCGATGAAGAACATCATAATCCGCCAGGCGCTCGACTTCGACGGCGCGACCATCGAAGGCTATCTCAACGCCATTGGCGAGCATTTCATCGCCACTTACGGCCAGGTCCACGACATCCGGCTGGCAGTGCGGGAACTGCCGTTTCCGGCGGCGACGGTGCCCGATGGCGAGGGAGGATTCACCGCGAGTGCCGTGCTGTTCACCGGTAGCGGGCGATCCGACTACGCGACATCCCGGTTGCGGATGAAGCGCGTCGATGGTGTTCCGGCCGTCGTCAGGCACGAGTCGGGACGGTGCGGGATCAAGCTGTTCAAGGTTACGGGCAGCGCCTTCACCAGCTTCGTCCGAGACGAATACACCACCCTGCCGGACCGGCGGGACCGTCCGCTTTACATCTACCTCGATGTGTACTGGACGTACGACGATGTCGATAACGCCTTCGGTGAGAAACCACACCGCTATGTGCCGGCGGAGCAGGTCCACGACATCTGTGCGGCAGTCTTCGGCGAGTTCGTCAGCGAATCGATCCAGCACCTCGTCCATGAAATGGGCAATCGCCTGCTGGAGCGGTATCCGCAACTCGCGGAAGTGCGGTTCGTCGCTCAGAACCGGACCCGCGATCCCTTCTACACGTCGGATGAGAACCCGGAAGTCAAGGTCTACAGCGATCCGTTTTCAGCCTACGGCGAGATTACGCTCCGCCTGACCCGCGACGGTCAGTCCGCGTCGGAGGCCGCCGCGTGGGACGGTTGACGACCCATGTTCTCGACACCGCCCAGGGCATCCCGGCGCGCGGCGTGCGGATCACTCTCAGTCGCGCTGATGGATCGGAACGGATTCCGCTTGCGCGAGCGACCACGAACCAGGATGGCCGCGTCGATGGCCCGTTGCTGGAGGGCGAGTCATTCACGCCCGGTACGTACGAGCTGGCCTTCGACATCGACGGGTATTTTCGAACGCAGCCTGTCGAGATGACAGACCCGGCGTTTCTCGATCTTGTCACGATCCGGTTCACGGTGACTGACGTGGGCGGCAACTGGCACATCCCGCTGCTCGTCTCGCCCTGGTCCTATTCGACGTACCGGGGAAGTTGAATGGGGAGTTCGCGGCAACACTTCCAGTTGCTGACTTCCCAACGACCGTCATTTCGAGCTTGCGAGAAATCCCTGTGCGAAGCACTCGGCGACGAAGGAGCCGCTTCGATGTCAGCAACACGGACCGGCCGCGCCGGGGGATTTCTCGCAAGCTCGAAATGACATAATATGAGACCGTCACAAGTTGTGGGTCATGTTTCTGAGCACCATGTCGTACTGCTTTCCCACTTGCCTGACCCTGGAGCCGATACTCATGTCTACCCTGCACGACCACGCCGCCACGATCATGCGGCGATCCGACGAACTTGCCGCCTTCACGACCGTGGAGGGGCAAATCACCCGGCCCTACGGCACGAGCGCCTTGCTCGACGCTCGGGACCAGCTTGCTGCCTGGATGGGGGAAGCGGACATGTCCACCCACGTCGACAACGTGGGCAACCTCTTTGGCCGCTACGAGGCGGACACACAGTCGATCGATCCCAAGACGTTCCTGGTCGGGGGACACTTCGACTCGGTCGTCGATGCCGGGCGGTATGATGGCACGCTCGGCATCCTGACCGGGATCGCCGTTGTCCAGCACCTGAACGAAACCGGGCGGCGGTTTCCGTTCGCGATCGAGGTGGCGGCCTTCGCCGACGAGGAGGGGAACCGCTTCCACACCTCGTTCCTGGGCTCCTCGCCGGTCGCGGGACTCTGGGATCCCGCCTGGGTCACGCTGGAGGACGACGCCGGGACACCGCTGAAGGAGGCGATCCGCGCCCTGGGCGGCGACCCGGAAGCGATCGGTTCCGACACGATCGACTCTGGATCGGTGCTCGGCTTCATCGAAGTCCATATCGAGCAGGGACCGGTGTTGCAGGATCGGAACCTGCCAGTGGCGGCCGTTTCCAGCATCACCGGCAGCTTGCGGGCCACAATCGAGTTCGCGGGCATGGCCGGGCACGCCGGCACCGTGCCGATGGCGCTGCGCCGGGACGCGCTCGCTGGCGCCGCCGAACTGGTGCTGGCGGTCGAGGCGGTCGGAGCCTCCGAAACCGACCTGGTGGCAACGGTGGGAACGCTCGAGTGCTCACCTGGAGCGAGCAACGTGATCCCCGGTCACGCGCACCTGACGTTGGACCTTCGCCATCCCGATTCCACCATTCGCGAACGGGCCTACGCCGGTGTTCGTGCCCAGGCGGAAGCGATCGCGGAACGTCGGTCGCTCGATCTCGACTGGACCGATTCGCCCAGCTTCGCCGAGACCGTCTGCGATGCCCGCCTGACCAAAACCCTGCGCGAGGCGATCGCCGGTGAAGGCATCGAGCCGCTCTCCCTCTTCAGCGGGGCGGGGCACGACGCGATCACGATGGCGAATATCTGTCCCGTGACCATGCTGTTCGTCCGCTGCCGCGACGGCATCAGCCACAACCCGGCGGAGTCGATCGACGAGGTGGATGTCGAGGCCGCGTTGCGGGTGCTCGAACGATTCCTGTTCGCCGTCGCCGGGCAACGGTAGGGTTATCCCCACCATCCAATCACCGGCAAACCGCGTCCCGCATCTCACAGAATCGTTCCATGATGGTTATAAGGAACGCAGGTTCGAGTTGGGGCGCGGTGCAGGTGAGGTCATGAAGCAACAATTCCCGTGTCCGTCAATGTGCGCGATGCCCGGTTGGCCAGGGTTCGCCTGGACCGCCGACGATGCCGTCCGCCTGTTCCGGCTGCTGGTCCGGCCCGTCGTGATCGCGATCGTGATCGCGGCGGTAGCCGCCACCCTCCTCCTTGGCGGACGGTCACTGGCGCCCTTCGTGATCTGGGACGGAATGAGGAATCCGGCGCAAATAGCAACGCTTTCAGCGGACAACGCCAACGCCGAGCAGAAACTGCGGGCCGAAGCTGAACTGTTGCTCCAGAGCTTCGATTCACCGGGTCCCGCGCCGGCATCAAAACGCGAACATCCCTGACCCGTTCGCCACTGACGTCATACTGGCATCCTCAGCCAATCGTTTGCGCGGGAGGAATTGCCAGACATGCCTGAATTCGATCTGCTGGTGCGGGGCGGCGAGGCCGTCACCGGGGCTGGTGTCTACGTCGTCGATCTCGCGATCAGCGATGGAACGATCGTCGAGATCGGCCCAGATCTGCCAGGTACCGCCAGGCGGACGATCGACGCCTCTGGCCGCACCGTGCTGCCGGGCGGCATCGACTCCCATGTTCACTTCAACGAGCCAGGCCGGACCGATTGGGAAGGGTGGGAGACGGGTAGCCGCGCCCTCGTCGCCGGGGGAATGACCACCTGCATCGAAATGCCCCTCAACGCGAGCCCGCCAACGCTGGACCGGGCGGCGTTCGAGGCCAAGGCCGCGGCCGCGTCGGGAACGTCGTTCGCCGATTTCGCGCTCTGGGGCGGCTTGACTCCCGACAACCTGGATTCCCTGCCGGAACTGGCGGGGGCCGGCGTAATTGGCTACAAGGCGTTCGTGTGCCGTTCCGGTATGGACGACTTTCGCCACGCTGGTGACGACACACTTTACCAGGGGATGCTGTACGCGGCCTCGGTGGGACTGCCGGTGGCGGTTCACGCCGAGAACGATGCGATCACGGCCGACCTGGCGGCCAGAGCCCAGGCCGCTGGCCGAACTACCATGCGCGACTATCTCGACAGCCGGCCCGCGGTGGCCGAAATCGAGGCGATCGGGCGGGCGATTGCGATTGCCGAAGCGACCGGATGCTCCCTGCACGTCGTTCACGTCAGCACCGGTCGCGGGGTGGCGCTGGTCGCCGAGGCGCGTGAGCGCGGCGTCGACGTCACCTGCGAAACGTGCCCGCACTACCTCGCGTACACGGACGAGGACGCGGTGAGGATCGGCGCCCTGGCGAAATGCGCCCCGCCCCTGCGCGACGCTGAAACGTGCGAGGAGCTCTGGGCGGCCCTGCTGGCCGGGGAGGTGGACTTTGTC
This sequence comes from Chloroflexia bacterium, assembly GCA_013696265.1. GTDB lineage: Bacteria > Chloroflexota > Chloroflexia > Thermomicrobiales > UBA6265 > JACCYX01. The sequence continues at coordinate 7,559 of JACCYX010000055.1, read as the reverse complement.
GCGTCGGATCACTCGCCCGCCCCGGCCACGATGAAGACCGGCGACGACATGTTCGCGGTCTGGGGTGGGATCAGCGGTTGCCAGCACCTGCTTCCGGTCATGCTGGATCAGGGACTCGCGCACGGCTTCAGCTTGCCCGACCTCGTCCGCCTGACATCGGCCAATGCGGCGGAACGCTTCCAACTTCCCGGCAAGGGTGAGATCGCCGTTGGTTACGATGCCGATTTCAGCCTGATTGCCAAATGGGAACCGGTGCCTCTCGCCGGTGCGGAGGTGCGGTATCGCCATCCGGCATCCGCCTGGGATGAGGTCCCGCTCCGGCACCGGGTTCGCCTCTGCGTCCTGCGGGGCCAGGTCGTGTTTGACGATGGCGTCGTGGGCGATCCTCCACCCCTGGGCCGGTTGATCCGGCCGGCTCATGTCGGCGGTTGAATCGCGGTCGCGGAATCCGCTTCGTGGTGACATGCGACAATTTCGGCAAAGATCGGCGTCACGGTGCGTGACGATTCGACGTAGCCGGTTCCGGAGCGATCATGCGGCGCACTTGGCAGACGTACCACCAGCCGGCGACGTTGGAAGACGCGCTCCGTCTCCATGTTGACATGGGACCGTCGGCCCGCGTGGTGGCTGGCGGCACCGACCTGATCGTCGAACTCTCGCGGGGCGTCAAGCCAACTTCGACCTTGATCGACATCACCCGGATCGCGGCGCTGCGCGGCATCCGCGACGATGGCGACACGATCGTCCTTGGCGCCCTGACTACCCACAACGATGTGCTCGCCTCGCCGCTGTGCCGGGAGATGGCGTTGCCACTGGCGCAGGCCTGCCTGGAAATCGGTGCGCCGCAACTTCGCTCGCGGGCGACTGTCGTTGGTAACGTCGTCACGGGCTCCCCGGCGAACGATACGATCTCGACCCTGATCGCGCTCGACGCCGCGATCACGCTCGCCAGCGAAGTTGGCCAGCGCACGGTAAAGGTGGCCGATTTCTACCCCGGCTTCCGGCAAACCCTGCTCCAGCCGGAGGAACTGGTCACCTCGATCTCGATCCCGAAGCTGAAGCCAACGGAGCGTGGGCTTTTCGTCAAGCTCGGGCTCCGGCGCGCCCAGGCAATCTCGGTCATTCATTTCGCGATCGTCGTGGACATGGATGAGGATGTCGTCAGGTCGGCGCGAGTCGCCTTCGGGAGTTTGGCGCCGACGGTAGTTCGGGGCGGGCACATTGAAGCGTTCCTGCCTGGCAAGACCCTGACGCCGGCGGTGTGCGCTGAAGCGGGCACGATTGCGCTGGCGGACGTGAGCCCGATCGGGGACATCCGGGGCAGCGCGATGTACCGGAACCAGGTGCTGGCGCGGATGGTAGCCGATGCCCTCGTGCGCCTGGCAGATGGGCGCGAGCCGGAGGGCATGCCGGAATTGCCGATCCTGCTCGAACATGACACGACATATCCCCAGAGTTCTGACAGGATCGGCTCACTGACCTCGGTACGGACGGTGGTGAACGGTGAAGCGGTTGAGTGGCCGTCGCCCGCCACCGCCAAAACCCTGCTCGATGCCCTGCGCGAGGACAGCGGCCTGACCGGCGCCAAGGAAGGCTGCGCCGAGGGTGAATGCGGCGCCTGCACGGTTTGGCTCGACGGCCAAGCGGTCATGGCCTGCCTCGTTCCGGCGGGCCAGGCTCACGGCGCGTCCGTGACGACGATCGAGGGACTTGCTCATCAGCACCATCCTGAAGCCATCCTGCACCCGCTGCAACAGGCGTTCATCGACCAGGGCTCGGTGCAATGCGGGTTCTGCATACCGGGCATGATCATGGCCGGCGCGAAACTGCTCGATGAACGGCCCGTACCGACAGCCCACGAGGTGCGGGTGGCGCTCAGCGGCAACATCTGCCGCTGCACCGGCTACCGCAAAATCCTGGCGGCGATGGCGCAGGCCGCGAACGGGGGAGTGGAGGCGTGAGCATCGAGATCTTCCGTCCGCCAGCGGTCATCGGTGAGTCCCACGCCCGGCCCGACGCCCTCGGCAAGGTGACCGGCACGACCGCGTACCCGGCCGACCGGATCGAGGCGGGGATGCTCCATGGAGCCGTCGTCTTCGCCCATCGACCCACGGCGCGGATCCTGGAGATCGACACCGCTGCCGTTGAGTCGATGCCGGGTGTCGTGGCGGTGCTGACGGCGCGCGACGTGCCCTTCAACGCCTTTGGCCTGATCGAACACGATCAGCCGGTGCTGGTCGCGATCGGCGACGAGGTGCGATACGCCGGGGACAAAGTGGCACTGGTGGTGGCCGATTCGCCGGACATCGCCAGCAACGCCGCCGGCGCCCTTTTCGTTCGGTACGAGGAGCTGCCGCCCGTCCTCGATCCTGAGCGGGCGATGCGAGCCGATGCGCCGCTTGTCCACGCCGGTCACGACTCGAACGTGCTGATCCACGTCCCGATCCGCAAGGGCGATGTCGAGGCGGCATTCGCTGAAGCCGATCTGGTGCTCGAAGGCGTCTTCGCGACGACGTGGCAAGAGCACGCCTACCTCCAGCCGGAAGCTGGCACGGCCTGGGTCGATGACGACGGCAAGTTGGTGATCGAAACGGCGGGCCAGTGGCTCCATGAGGACCGCCGCCAAATCGCCGCGATGCTCGAACTGAACGAGCCGGACGTCATCGTCCGCTACAACGCGATCGGCGGCGCGTTCGGCGGCCGGGAGGACCTCTCGATCCAGCACCTGCTCGCCCTGGCCGCCTGGAAGCTGCGCGATCGCTTCCCGCGACGCAAGGTCGCCCTCCAGTGGTCGCGCGAGGAGTCGATGACCGGTCACCACAAGCGACACCCGATGCGGATCGAGTGCCGCTGGGCCGCGAAACGCGACGGCACCGTCACCGGGGTGCGGTCACGGATCGTCGCCGATGGCGGAGCCTACGCCTCGACCTCCGCCGAGGTCATGAAGTGCGCCGCCGTCTTCGCGACCGGGTGTTACGAAATCCCAAACATCGAGACCGACGGTTACGTGGCCTACACCAACAACATCCCGAGCGGCGCCTTCCGGGGGTTCGGCGCGCCGCAGACCCAGTTCGCCGCCGAGTCGATGATGACGCGGCTCGCGCTGGCTCTCGACCTCGATCCGGCGGAAATGCGACGTAGGAATATCTACCGCGAAGGTAGCCTCGAACCGACCGGGCAACCGCTGCCGGCCGGCGTCTCCGCGCTCCCGGTGCTGGAAGCGGCGATTGCCGAAGCCGAGAGCCGGTGGCCGGAATTGCGGAGCGAACCGCTTCCGCCGCACGTCAGGCGTGGCTACGGTCTCGCGTCCGGGATCAAGAATGTCGGCTACTCGTTCGGCTATCCCGACAACGCCACGGCCACTGTCGAACTCTTCGGGCGGGGCGAAATCGAACGCGCCATCGTGCGGGTCGGCGCGGCGGAGGTCGGGCAAGGCACGCATCTCGCGATGCGGCAGATCGCAACCGGCGTGCTGGGTATTGGCACCTCCCTGATCGAGATGATCACCGACGACAGCGGCGAAGCACCCAACGCCGGTTCGGCCTCGGCCTCGCGCCTGACCCTGCTGGCCGGCGGCGCGGTGCACGCGGCGGCGACCGACGCGCTGGAGCGGTACCGGGGCAGCGAGGACACGCACGTCGTGGCCACCGCCAACTTCCGGCCCCCGGCAACCACGACGCTCGACCCAGTCACCGGCGCGGGCCGCCCCAATTTCTGCTATGGCTACGTCGCCCAGGCGGTCGCGGTCGATGTCGACACCCTGACCGGGAACGTCACGGTCCGGGCGGTTGTCAGCGCCCATGATGTCGGCCAGGCGATCAACCGGCAGCAGGTCGAGGGCCAGATCGAAGGCTGCCTGGCCCAGGCGCTCGGCTACACGCTGCTGGAGAACTTCATCGTGCGCGACGGCCAGGTGCTGACCCCGCACTTCAGCACCTACCTCTTGCCGACCGCGCTGGACATGCCGCTCGACATCTACCCGGTGATCCTGGAGCTGGCCGACCCGATCGGTCCCTTCGGGGCGCGGGGGATGGCCGAAATGCCGCTCGTGCCGTTCGCCCCGGCGGTCGCGGCCGCGATCCACGACGCCGTGGGCGTCTGGCTGAGCGACCTGCCCTTCACGCCCGAGCGCGTGCTCTCCGCGCTGGTGGAGAACGAATCCGGGGTGTTCGCCTTCATCACAGATTCTGTAGGGGAGGGCTAGCGAGCCATGAAGCCGTACCCCGCAACGGCAGGCAGCTCGCGTATGCCCTCCCGTGATTCCGCGATCACGGCTTAGCCCTCGGCGGCATGGGCGGACTTCAGCGTCTTGGCGGCACGGCGACCAGACGGGAGGGCATACGCGGGCAAAGACGGGGAGGCGAAGTTGGTCTTTGCGGCCCGCTAGCCCTCCCCTACATGCCTGAATATTCGCACGAAGTGCCAGGCCGCCAAGCATACGCCGGTCGGGATACCCCTACTGTCCGGCGACGAGGACCCAGGGGCGAATCTCGGTGGTGGCGAAGACGCCCCCGGTGGTGAAAGGGTCCTTCGCCATGATCGCGTCGACCTCGGCCTCGTCGTTCGCTTCGAAGATGATCAGCCCGCCGGACTCGTCGGCGAAGGGGCCGGCCATCAGCAGTTTCCCTTTGGCCACCATTTCGTTCAGGTACTCGCGGTGGGCGGCTCGATGCGCCATCCGCGCCTCGGCGCTCGTGAACGTCGTCAAGACCAGGAAGCGGGCCATTTCGTTCCTCCTCGCGTGTCAACCGAAAATCCGATCATAGCCGCTCTCCTCGATCTGGGGGATAGCCTCACCCTCCAATCTCCCGATCCCCCACTGCCTGGCGGCCGCGCCGGAACTGATACTTTGGTCAACACCCTGGCTGACATCGGCATGACGAGGACAGACCGCGATGAGGTTCGGACGAAAACGCAAGAGTCGAAATCCAGGGTTCACGGCCAGCCCGGCCCGCGCCGAGTTCCTCCCCGGCCTGAACCACACCTTGGCCGCCGTGCCCCCCGCCGCTTCCGACCGCCACTGGCGGGCGCTGCGGGACCTTCCGTACGTCAAGGACTGGCGGGTCCTGAGCGATTCGGTCTTCCTGTTGCTCAGTTTCGCGCTCGGCATGTTCTGGCTCTTTACGATCATCTTCATTGGCGCGGCCGGGCTGGCGCTGTCGATCGTCTGGGTCGGCATCCCGATTCTCGCCGCCCTCTTCGCGCTCGTGATCTGGGGCGCGCAGGTGGAGCGGCACCGGCTCCGCGTCTTCCTCGGCGTCGACATCGCCACCCCGTACCGCTATTTCGAGCCATCGTCGCGCCCGTGGAAACGGGCCTGGATGGTACTCCGCAACCCCCAGTTGTGGCGGGACATGTGTTATCTGCTGCTGCTCACGCCGCTGGGTATCCTCGGCTTGACCGTGGTCTGGGTGCCTATCCCGTTCCTGCTCGCCCCGATCACCTTCATCCTCGGCGGTGACGCCAGCCCTTTCTTCTGGGACATCGGTAATTTCTTCGAGGCGCTCGTGGCCATGCTGGTGGGCGCGGTGCTGGTCGTCCCCTTCAGCATATTGGTCAACCTGACGGCGTTGCTCCACGTGCGAGTCGCGGAGCGGTTCCTGGCGCCCTCGACCGAGGAGATTCTCACCGAGCGGGTGGAGGAGCTGACCGAGAGCCGCTCGGCGGTGATGCGGGCGATGTACCTGGAGCGGCGGCGGATCGAGCGCGACCTGCACGATGGCGCCCAGCAGCGCCTGGTCTCGCTGGCGATGGAATTGGGCCGGGCTCGCGAAAAGCTGGAAAGCGATCCCGAAGCGGCCCGGAAGCTGATCGAAGCCTCACATGAGGATTCCAAACTGGTGCTGGCGGAACTGCGCGACCTGGTGCGGGGCATCCATCCCGCGGTGCTCACCGATCGCGGGCTGGACGCGGCGATTTCGGCGATCGCCGGACGCTCCCCGGTCCCGGTCGAGGTCGACGTCAGGCTCAAGGATCGGCAGCCGGATGAGGTCGAGGGCACGGCTTACTTCGTCGTGGTCGAAGCCCTGACGAATGTCGCCAAACACAGCCAGGCGACCAGGGCCAAGGTGTTCATCAACCGCAACCGGGGTTGGCTGCACCTCGAAATCTCGGACAACGGACGGGGCGGCGCGAATCCCTCCAATGGAACGGGCATTCGTGGGTTGCGGGACCGGATCCTGGCGCTCGACGGCCAGTTCTGGTTGAGCAGCCCGCCCGGCAAGGGCACTACCATCAAGGTCGAATTCCCTTGCGCCTGAGCGGAGGCTCGCGTTTGCGGTGCCCTGTTCGCCGGGCAAATGGCACGCTCCCGCGGGTAGACTGACGGTTCCCGGTTTCTCCGCGGGAGGCGACTCGATCCGGACGGTGAGTGTTCCATGCGCGTTGCGATAGCCGAAGATGCCGTGTTGCTTCGCGAGGGCCTGATCCGGCTCCTCTCGGAGAACGACTGCGAGATCGTCGCGGCGGTCGACAACGGCGCCGCTCTGGTTGAGGCCGTGGTCCGGGAACGGCCCGATGTCTCGATCGTCGATGTCCGCATGCCGCCGACCTTCCGTGACGAGGGGTTGCGGGCCGCGATCGAAGCCCGCCGGCGGGTGAAGAACACGCCGATCCTCGTGTTTTCTCAGTACGTCGAGGAGCGATACGCCGCCGAGTTGCTGGAAGGCGGCACCAGCGGAGTGGGTTATCTGCTTAAGGATCGCGTGGCCGATGTGCGGGAGTTCATCGTCGCCGTGCGCCGGGTCGCCAGCGGCGGGACCGTGCTCGATCCCGAGGTGGTCACGCAATTGGTGACGCGCCGCCGCCGCGACGAGCGGCTGGCCGGGCTCACCCAGCGCGAGCAGGAAGTGCTGGCCCTGATGGCCGAGGGGCGGACCAACAACGCGATCGCCGACGCCCTCTTCGTGAGTGAGGGCACGGTCGAGAAGCACATCCGGGGCATCTTCACCAAGCTGGGCCTGGAGGACGCCGAATCAGTCCACCGCCGCGTTCTCGCCGTCCTCACCTTCCTCCGCCTTGGCGCCGACGAGGGTTGATCCCGCCGCGCCGCCACGAACGATCTTGTGGTGAATCCGAGTTCTTCACGTCCTGGTAGTGTCCCCAGCCTGCGAGCGATCCTCTTTGCCTGGCTCAAGGTCGAGATGAACTCGACCACTACCAGCGTTGGGTAGGGGAGCACCTTGTGTGCTCCCGCGTTTCGCCGCACTCAGTGACCCGTCCAAGTCGTACTTGTACTTCTTCCTCCCGTCCGTCTGCCAGCCAGATCTGATCCGACTCCGTCGGATGCGCTTCGCGCGGGGACTCTTCGCTATCGCTCAGAGTGACGGCACTGTGTGATTCGGCCCCAAGAGTTGTCCGCCGTTCCTCCCGTACGCCGCCCAAGGCAAACCCACCCCGTGCGTGGGGGATATCCTCACCGGCGACTCTCCCGTCTCCCTGCTCTCGGTGTCGCCACCTCACCGGCACAATCGAATCATGATCGATCGGGCGCATTGCCTGGTCCGGAATGATTCGAGAGGAGCTTGTGATCGTGGCTGTCCCATCGTTTTCACCGCAAA
>JACCYX010000032.1 GCA_013696265.1 Chloroflexia bacterium | reverse complement strand
CGTCCACACGGCGAGCAATGCTCCCAGATCAAGCGCCCGCGAACCCAGCAACGGCGCACGTTCACCCACGTACTATGCATTTGTTGGACCTGATGCCCGCTAGCCCTCCCCTACAGATTTGGCGTTGAGTGCAACGGCATCACGCATTATGCAGAGTCGTTCGCGTACTGCTCAAGCAGGAGGACGTAGGCGTCTTCGGTGTCGACGTCAAGCGGGACGTGGGCCGATCCGCCAGGGATGAGGACGACGTCGCCGGGGTGGCGGCGAATGACCTCGCGCCCGCCCTGATCACCTTCGATACCGCGCAACTCATCGAACAACTCGCGGCCGAAAAGCACCGGGTGGCCGCGCTCGTCTCCGTAGCTCGCCATCGCGACCAATGCCCGATCCATCCGTCTGGCCGCGACCAGGCGATCGATCGCCTCAGGTGCGATGAGCGGCTGGTCGCCAAGCGCGATCACCACCGCGTCGGCGACGCTCGATGCGGCTTCGAGGCCAGCGATAAGCGAACTCGCCTGGCCGCTGGCGTAGTTGGGGTTAACGACAATCTCGATGTCGAGATTCGCCAGATCCTGGCGGACAGCCTCGGCCTCATGCCCGACAACCACCCAAATTGCGTCCAGACTCGACCCGAGGCACCGTTCCACCACATGCCGGATGAGCGGTTTTCCGCCCACATCCAGCAATTGCTTGGGATGGCCAAGGCGCCGGGACATGCCGGCGGCGAGCACGATGCCGTGGACCGGCCCCGGCCTAGTCACCGTCGCCCCGGATCGAGCCGGTTGCTCCCTTAAGTGGACCGCCGCTCCGGTCGTTGCGACTGGCGATGATTTCGGCCAGGATGCTGATCGCCATTTCCTCGGGAGTGTTGCCGCCGATGTCGAGTCCGATTGGACCATGCACGCGGTCGATCTGCGCGCCGGTGGCGCCCGCTTCGAGCAACCGTGCCCGGCGATCGACGTTCGTCTTTCGGCTGCCGACCGCGCCGATGTATCCGGCGTCAGTTTGGAGCGCGCCGAGAATTGCCGGTTCATCGAACTTTGGGTCGTGGGTGAGGATAACGATCGCGCTCGACCGGGTGATCGGCAGGCGTGGGTACGCCTCGTCAGGCCAGGCAACGATCAGGTCGTCGACATCCGGGAACCGTTCACGGGTGGCAAGCGTCTGCCGTGCGTCGACGACCACGATTCGGAAGCCAAGCGGCGCGGCGAAGGTGACGACCGCCTGGGCGACGTGAACCGCCCCGATCAGCACCAGCAACGGTGGGGGCAGGAAGACATCGACGAAGGCGTCGGTATCCGCGGCCAGGGCGACCAGCCCCGACTTTCCCGACGCGACCGCATCGCGGGCGGCGGTCAGGCCCGCATCGTCGAGGTCCTTCGTTCCCAACGTTCCTTGCGCGTCATCACCGATGAGCAGGAGTTTGGCGCCGACCGTGGCGCCCCGGACGACAGTGACGATCACGGCCGGGACGTTTCTTGCGCTGGCCTCGCGGGCCTGAAGCAGAAAATTTGATTCCGAGGACGATGGGCTGTCGGTCATCGGTGGGTCACTCGACCGGCTCGACGAAGACATCGATCGTGCCCCCGCAGGCGAGCCCGACATCCCAGGCCATTTCGTCGGTGATGCCGTAGCGGATCAGCTTCGGGGCGCCGGTGCGGAGCACATCCTCCGCCTCGACCGCCACCGCCGATTCGACGCAGCCCCCGCTCACCGAGCCGGCCAACTCGCCGGTTTCGGAGACGGCCAGGCGGGCGCCAACCGGGCGCGGTGCGGACCCAATGACGTTGACAACGGTCGCGATCGCCACGCGCTTGCCTTCCGATTTCCAGGTGTCGATTTCAGGTAGCCATTCGCTCATAATGTTCTCCAATCGGGGACATAAAGCAAGCGCGGGCGGACACAAGGTCCGCAGCCCTACGCAATCGTTGGTGGCCTACACCACCGCCAACCGAATCCGTCCACACTCCCGTCAGGCGCGAATTGCCCTGCTGGACGCTTGGCGGCGAACCGGTGGGGTGTCTTCGACGGCTCCGAGCAGTTTTGCCAGTGCTTCGAGGCTCTTCAGGTTGTGAATCGGCAGGAAGTGATCGACGTACGGCAGCGACGCCCTGATCCCCTGCGTGAGCGGCTGGTAGCCAGGCGCCCCGAGCAGCGGGTTCAACCAGATTATCCGGCGGCACGAGCGTTGTAACCTGGCCATTTCGGCACCCAGCAGTTCCGGGTCGCCCCGGTCCCAGCCATCGCTGATGACGACCACCGTCGCGCCCGAGCGGAGAACCCGGCGGCTCCACTTGTAGTTGAAGTTCTTGATCGACTCGCCGATCCGGGTCCCGCCCGACCAGTCGTCGACCGAGGCCACGACGTCGGCGATTGCCACGTCGACATTCTTCTTGCGCAACTCCCGCGTGATCCGCGTCAGCCGCGTGCCGAAAACGAAGACCTCGACCGAATCGAGCCCGTGCTCCAGGGCGTGGACGAAACGGAGCAACAGCCGTGAATACCGGTCCATCGAGCCGGATATATCGCAGATCAGCACCAGGGGCCGCATCCGCTCCTTTCGCTCGCGCCACTTGAGGTCGAGCGGCACCCCGCCCTGCTTCATCGCTCCCCGCAGGGTGGCGCGGTAGTCGATGTAGGCGCCGTTGATCGCCCGCTTGCGGCGGCGCGTGAGGCGAGTGCCCAGCCGCCACGTCATCGACTCGATGAGGCGCCGGGCCTCGGCGAGTTCATCTGGCGAGAATTGCGAGAAGTCCTTCTTTCGCAGGGCCTCGCTGGCGCTGAAGATCAGGACATCCTCCGGCGGAATTTCGTAGTCCTCGGTTTCCCCGAGATCGTCGATGTCCTCGGTGCCCTCGACCGCGAGGACCGTCTTGTCGACCTCGCCGCCCTTGGCTCCTTGCCCCTGCTCGCCCTTTTCCCTGCGCTGGCTGGGATTCGGCATGCCGACGGTTTCCTCGTCGTCGTGGATCGCTTCGGAGAACATTGGCGCCTGCTGGTCCACGAGATCGGCCCAGAAGCGCAGGAACTCGGCGTTGAACATCGGAATCTGTTCGGGCCGGGTGACGAGCGTCGCCTTGGCGGCACTGTAGACATCGTCCCGCCGCCGGATGCCAACCGCGTCGATTGCCTCGATCAACCCCAGGATGCTGCCCGACCCCACGGGCATCCCAGCCGAGCGCAACCGGCGGCCGAAGCGCAGCAGGTTGCCGGCCACGCGCCGCGAGCGCACGCGCGAGACATCGACCGCCCCTTTGCCGTTGGCGTTCGCGTTGAGCATTGGCCTAATTTCCCGCCGGGGAGGCGCTCAATGCCCTGGCGACAAGCCGGGCGGCGACATCGCCGCGCACTTTCTCGACATCCTCCTGGTACTTGAGGACGACGCCCAGGGTGTCCTCGACAACCTCGTCGGTCAGCTCATTGCTGCCGAGCGCCAGCAGCGCGTTCGCCCAATCGAGGGTTTCAGCCATGCCCGGCGACTTGAAGAGGTCGAGGTCCCGCAATCCCTGGGTAAAGGCGCAAATCTGGTTGGCCAGGCGTTCCGAGGCTTCGGGCACCTTGGCGCTGAGGATGCGGTATTCCTTCTGGTAATCGGGAAAATCGATCCAGTAGTAGAGACAGCGCCGCTTGAGCGCGTCGTGAATTTCGCGCGTCCGGTTCGAGGTCAGGATCACGATCGGCACGTGCTCGGCCCGCATCGTGCCCAATTCTGGCACGGTCACCTGGAAGTCGGAGAGGATCTCGAGCAGGAACGCCTCCAACTCCTGGTCCGCCCGGTCGACTTCGTCGATGAGCAGTACCGGCGACTGGGTATGGGCGATGTCGATCGCCTGGAGCAAGGGCCGCTTGAGCAAGAATTCCTCGCCGAAGAGGTTCCGGCGCACCTCATCCTGATCGAGACCGGAGGTGGCCTCTAGCGACCGTAGGTAGAGCATCTGCCGGGGGTAGTCCCACTCGTAGATCGCGGAGTTGGCGTCCAGACCCTCGTAACACTGCAACCGAATCAACGGGGCGCCCAGCGTTGAGGCCAGCACCTTGGCGATCTCCGTCTTGCCGACACCGGCCTCGCCTTCGAGCAGGAGAGGCTTGCGCAATTTCAGGGTGAGGTAGAGCGTGGTCGCCAGGCCCCGGTCGGCGATGTACTTTTCGCCGCGCAGCGCCTCTTCCAGGGCATCGACCGTCACGAAGTCGTCGGCCGTCGAGGTCGTGTCGACGACGCCTGTCTGTTCACTCAACGAAGAACCTCTCTTGTGTATCGCCTGGGAATGTACTGGAGGTTCCTGAAGAAACCCGGCCTCCCGTTCCGTCAATTATCCCCGAGGGGCGCGAACCTGGCCAGCGCCGCGCCAGCCATCTGGCCTAGCGCGGGTTCCGCAAGCCATGCAGGTAGAGCGGTTCGAGCGTCGCCGGGTCGTCCACCTCGCCCGCTTGCCAGCGGCGATATCCGATCCGGGCCAGCACGCCCGGCCGGCGGTGCGACATGAACGACCCTACCCGGGGGTGGACCGCCGCGGCTTGCTCCCGTTGCTCATGACTCAATTCGCCCGTCACGATTGCGTTTTGGTTGTTGCGCAGCACAACCAGGAACTCGGCGAACGACGTGTTGACCGGAGGCGGGGCGGGCACTGGACCGTAGCGGGACCAGACGACTCGGCCCCGGCCGGCCGGAACGAGCGCGATACACTCGACCCCCGCCTCGACGTACGGCGCGGCGGCGATGTCCAGCGCGTTCACGCCGATCACGGTCCGATCGCCGGTGATCGCCAGCCCCTTGGCCAGGCTCAGCCCGACTCGCAGGCCCGTGAAGGAGCCGGGACCCGCCGCGACCGCCACCGCACCGACATGAGCAATCGCCAGCCCGTTCTGTTTGAGCAACGTTTCGAGATTGGGCAGGACGCTCGTGGTCTGCTGGCGCCCTCCCGGCCAGGAAAGTTCGATCATCCTCTCCCCATCGAAAAGGGCCACGCCGGCCTGGTCGGTGGCCGTGTCCAGCGCCAGCAGCCATGGACCAGGCGGGGTCGAATCAATTCTTGCGTCCCGGTGGTTACGATCTGTTGAAGGAATTGCCATTTAACAAATGCCTCGCGATGATGTTAGTATTTTCCCAACCATTCAAGTGAATGTGTGCATCACGCTTTCGTCGTTCCTGGCCATTTGCGCGGCCAAGTACCGGATCTCCGACCAAGTCTACGCCGCATGCACAGGGCCCGGACACGAGCACATCACGCAGGGCTGGCAGGCGCCGGAACTGACGAGGTCAAAGCATGGAGAGCACAACCGGTACGCTGGAGACCGCACCGTACCAGGGCCAGCAATATGAAACCGCGAAACTCTCGTGGCGCGACAAGCTGGCCTCGAAGGAATGGGTGATCTTCCTCCTGTTCGTCACGCCCAACCTTGTCTTCCTGTTGCTGTTCACGTATTGGCCGTTGTGGGAAAACATCCGGCTGAGTGTCCAACGGACTGACTTGCTGGCCTTCACCGGGACCAACGAATTTGTCGGTCTCGCGAACTTCGAATACATCTTCAGCAACCGCACCTTTAAGCTGGTGCTGCGCAACACCCTGGTCTTCCTCGTGGCCAGCGTGTCGCTGACAATGCTTTCCGGGTTACTGATTTCGCTCCTGCTGAACCAGAAGCTGAAGGGTCGGACAGCGGTACGAGCGATCGTCTTCGCACCGACATTGCTCTCCGGCGCGGCGATCGGGATCGTTTGGGCCTACATCTTCGATCCCCGCTACGGGTTGCTCGCCCAGATCCTCGACTGGTTCTGGATTCCATCGCCGCACTGGCTCGACCGGCCGGAATGGTCCTTGCCCGCGATTATCATCGTCTACGTCTGGAAGAACCTGGGCTTTGCCGCCGTCATTTTCCTGGCCGGATTGCAAGCCATCCCGCAAGACCTCTATGACGCCGCCAAGATCGACGGCGCCAACGCCTGGTGGCGGTTCAAATCGGTCACGCTGCCGATGCTCTCGCCGATTTCGTTCTTCCTGTTCATCACATCCATCCTCGCCACCTTTCAGGCATTTGACATCATCCAGGTGATGACCGATGGCGGTCCGGCCTTTGGCAGCACGACGCTGGTCTATTACGTCTACCAGCAGGGTTTCGGGGAAGCGGCAAACTTCGGCCGTTCAGCGGCGGCGGCGATCGTGCTCTTCATCGCGATGCTGGTCGTGACCATCGTGCAACTTCGTTTCACCGAGAGGAAGGTGCACTACGATGGATAGGCTGTCGCAATCCCAGCAGCAACGCATCAGTTCTGCGGTGAGCTACCTTGGCCTGGCGCTGGTGGTGATTATCATCGGCCTGCCGATGTTCTGGATGCTCTCGAGTTCACTCAAGACGCTGGGCCAGATCTACACCTTTCCGCCACGGTGGATTCCCAGCAATCCCCAATGGTCCAATTACCAGGAAGCCTGGAACGCGGTGCCGTTCGGGCGGTTCTACGTCAATTCCATCATCATCACCTTCTTCGGAGCGGGGCTGCAAATCATCAACGGCACGCTTTGCGCGTACGCCTTCGCGTTTCTCAAGTTCCCGTTCAAGAACGTGCTCTTCCTGCTCGTGCTGGCGGCGCTGATGGTGCCCGGCGAGGTCGTGATCCTGCCGAACTTCCTCTTCTTCGGCAACAAGGTCCGGGAATGGTTCAACCTCGACACCAACTGGATCAATACCTACCAGGCGATCGTGCTGCCGGGCGCCGCCACCGCGTTTGGCACGTTCCTGATGCGGCAGGGATTCATGGGGCTTCCGCGCGATGTGCTCGACGCCGCGAAGGTCGACGGAGCGGGGCACATGCGCACGATGTTCGGCATCGTCCTGCCGATGGCCAAGCCGATCGTGATAACCTTCGCCCTGATCTCGATCGTCAACAAGTGGAACGACTACCTCTGGCCGCTGATCGTCACCCGCACCGTCGAAATGCGGCCGATCACGGTCGGTGTCCGGCTGTTGTACGATGCCGAAGGCAACAACAACTGGGGCGTGATTATGGCGGGCACCACGTTCGTCGTCCTGCCGTTGATCATCGTCTACATCTTTGCCCAACGGTTTATCATCGATGGACTCACCGCTGGCGCGACCAAGGGCTGACCCGGACCTTCCGGGCAGATTCCTGACCGTCAGTAGTTTGCCAACACTTCGCGGCCGCCGAACGCGCACAATTCGCGAGGGCGAGACCGCCACTACACTGGGGACCATGAGCGGCCAGGTGGGTCGTTCGCTGAAGCACCCGATCGAGGAGGATCGAAGTCCATGGTTAAGCACATCAACCGGCGTTCATTGGTGAAGGGAGCCGCCGGCGCCAGCGCTGGCTTGGCGGCCGCCGGCACGCTCGGCGCCGCCAGTTCGACGTTCGCGGCGCCGGCCGTGATCCAGAACGGACCACTTGAGCTGAGCTACTGGCACGCCTTTCCCAGCGGCGCTAACGGCGACGCGCAGACCGCGATGATCGAACGCTTCCACGAGTCGCAACCGGACATCGTGATCGCCCCGCAGCCGCTGGAGAACTACGAGGCGGTGGCCGCCCAACTCATCACTGGCTTGCAGACGGGCGACAGCCCCGACATCGCGATGCTGTCCGACGTGTGGTGGTTCCGGTTTTACCTCTCCGGTTCCCTGCAGGATCTCACGACGCTGATCGCCGATCACGATCCCGACGACTACGTTCAGGCTCTCTTCACCGAGTTCCAACGGGGAGATGGTCTGTGGGGTATCTCCTTCGCACGCTCGACGCCGCTCTTCTACTACAACGCGGACGCTGTCGAGGCGTCGGGGGTATCTGAAGACGTCTTCGCGACGTGGAGTTCCTTCCGCGAAGCCGCGCCGGACCTGATCGCGGGCAGTGGCCTCGAAACCGCCATGCTCTTCGGCAGTGCCGCCTCGTACGGCGCCTGGACGCTGCACGGACCGACCTGGGCGTTCGGCGGGGATTACTCCGACCCGGAATTCAATATCCTCCTCGAAGAGGAAGGCGCCGTGAACTGCGGCGAATTCATGCGGGAATTCGTGGAGAGCGGCAACGCGCTCGCGGTCGCCGAGCCGGGCACCGACTTCAACACCGGCGTGTCGGTGGCGGCCATGCAATCCACCGGTTCGCTCGGCACGACCCGCGATACCGCCCAGTTCAACTTCAAGACCGCCTTCCTGCCGGAAGAACTCGAGTTCGGCTGCTGCACGGGCGGCACCGGCCTTTCGATCATGGCGGGCCTCGACGAATCCAGGCAGCAGGCCGCGATGGCGTTCATCGCCTTCAGCACAAACACCGAGCAGACCACGCTTTGGTCGCAGGCCACTGGCTACATGCCGGTGCGGACTTCAGCAATCGAGAGCGCCGAGGAGCAGGCATTCCTGGACGAAAATCCGAACGCCCGCACAGCAGTCGAGCAGTTGCCGTTGACCAAGCCACAGGACTCGGCCCGCGTCTTCATCCCGGGCGGCGACCAGATCCTCGGTCGCGGCTGGGAGCAGATCCTGGTCCAGAACCGGCCCGCCGCCGAAGTCTGGGCCGAGGTCACGGCCGAGCTCGAACCGGAAGCGCAGGCCGTCCTGGAACAGCTTTCGGCCATCGAAGGGTAGGCTCACTCCCGACACGCGACCGAGTTCACCCGGACGTGACACGGGAGGCGCTGGATGTTTCCAGCGCCTCCCGTTGCGCTGAGGTCAAGGTTCGTAGGGGCGGACCGAGATCGACCGCGAAGGACATTTGACCAGCCCGGATCTTGTCGATCCTGTGTCCGCCCGGATGGTAACAAACGGGGGAATTGGGGTTGCCGCCATCCAGGCGGACACCCCTGCACCATGACCGGCCACGAGTCCTTCGCGACCGGGGGTACCGCCCCTACCAAAATGTCCTATTTGCATCAGGCGTTACGAGAGTACGCCATCCATGACGTTGAATGAGGTTCACCGGCTCCATGTCACCTGCCCGTCGCCGCTCCCCCGTGCCGGCTCAGGTTGATCCGGCGGCCGTCACTCGGGGCGTGCGTGATCTTTAGCAACCAGAACCGATCCGGCAGCCAGTCGCCGGCGCGTTCCGGCCACTCGATGATCGAGATGGCGTCGCCGGGATCGAGGTACTGCTCGTAGCCCAGCCCTTCGAGTTCAAGTGGGTCGATCAGGCGGTACAGGTCGAGGTGGAAGAGCCGGATGGAGCCACCGCCAGAATCGACGCCGTCGTGCTCGGCGATGATCGAAAAGGTCGGACTCTGGACTGGGTCCCGCACCCCAAGCCCTTCCGCGATCCCCTGCGCCAGCGTGGTCTTGCCCGCCCCGAGATCGCCGTGCAGCAGCACGACATCGCCGCGACGAAGACGGTCCGCGAAGGACTGCCCGAAGGCTCGCATCGCCGCGGCGTCCGGTACCTCGACGGTATCCCCTGGCGTCATCGTGATCCGTTCGCCCCGAACGCGACCGAGGGCATCCTGGTCGAGACCCGAACCGTTGTCCCGACACTCAACCCGGCTTCCGGACCGCTCGTCGCCTTGATCGTCGCACCCGATCTGAGCCGGACCGTCAGCGCCTGGTAGCGCCCAAAGTACTCCCGGCGCACGACCAGGCCGGCGGCGGGATCGTCGTCGGTGGTGGCGGTCAGCGTCACGCATTCGGGCCGCAGCAGCACCTCGACGGCGCCGGTGCGCGGGTCTGTGAGTTCGAGCCGCCCGATCTCGGTTTCGGCGACATGCCCGGAGGCG
>JACCYX010000025.1 GCA_013696265.1 Chloroflexia bacterium | reverse complement strand
TCGGCACCGGCATCGGCGCGAAGGTGGTCACGAAGTCGTGCGGATACTCTTCCTTGTCGGCCACGTACCGCAGCGAGAACGACGAGGTGATCCAGAGCGCATCCTGCTCGATCAGGAACGGCGTCTGGGCGTAAGCGCGCAGGTCCTGGGCCAGCACATCGGTCCACGGAAAGGCCGTGCCGGCGTCGATCATGCCCTTGTGACGCTCCAGGTTCTCAGCGAAGGCTGGGTCATCGAAGTTCGATTCCGTGCCGCCCGCCTTGTACCAGTAGTCCGGCCCCAGGGTGGCGCGGGCGGTATCCGGCGGGCTGTAGGCGCCGTAGCCGACATCAGTCGTCAGTTGCTCGGCCAGCGCGACGAAATCGTCAACCGTCCAGCCGGCCTCGGGCGCGGTCGCCCCGGCTTCTTCCAGGAGCCGCTGGTTGATCAGCACGAAGTTCGGCTCGCGCGTGGTCGGCAGGCTGTGGAAGACCCCATCCTGGTTGAAGATACCTTCCGTCTCATCGATCCATCCCCGGATGTCGGTGTCGGCGTCGATGTAGGCGGTCAGGTCCGCCGCCGCGCCGGCATTCGCGCGCTGTGCCAGGCGGGGGATGGAGTACGTGAAGAAGAGATCGATCGCGGTGCCACCCTGGAGCGCGGTGTCTAGCTGAGTGTTGCCGGTGTCGTCGTTCACGTACCGCGTGTAGTTGACCGTGACGCCGGGATTGGCCGCCATGAAGGCGTCGATCAATGCCTGGGGACCGGTTTCCGGCGGGACGCCGCCCCAGACTTCGAGCGTGACGTCGCCCTGGATCAGGTTCGGCGCGGCGAAGACGCTGGGCGCTTTCGCACCGAAGGCTCCGGCGAATCCGGCGGCGGCGGTGATCGCGGCCCCGTGCTTGAGGGCGGAGCGGCGGGTGAACGTGCGGCCGGTAAGTGACGTGCTGGGTGTGCGTGCCATGTGTTCCTCCGGGATGTCATGTTCCATTGGAAAGCAGAGCCGGGCGCCCTTCGGGACACCGGTGCCGCTCACGTTGCTCTACCTCGCGCGCTTGCCGAGGCTTGGGGCCCATAACAGCGAACTTCAACGATCCGTGCGGTGCGTCCTCCTTGGGTAGCGCGTACGGCGATCCGCACGGCGTCGAGCTTCTCCGCGGGAAACTGGTGAATCGCGCGGCGCTGCGCGTTCTGCTCCCGGCTGTCGTTGGTGAGCCAGTCGGACGATCCGGCTTTGAGGACCTGGAGATCCCAGGCGCGCGGGATGAGCGGAAACGCCCCTTCCCAGATCCAGCCGGAGAGTTGGGAATCGAAGGTGATTTCAATGGTCTCGATCGTTTGCGGTTGCGGCCAGTGGAGTTCCCACGCCTGGGGCAAGGGCTGGTTCGGGTCGCTGATCCAGACGTTGGCGCCGATCTCCGGCCGGGTGACGCCGCTGAGCACCTCCTCCGGTCCGTAGGGTGCGGAAACCGGCTCGAGCGCGAAGCCGAGGGTGCCGTGTTCCCAGCGCCAGTAACCAAGATCGTCGTCCCAGCGGGCGGCCTGGGTGCCGGGCGGTTCCTGCCAGGAACGGGACCACGAGAGGGCCGGGTGCGGTTCGAGGATGACGACGACTGGAGTTCCAGGCGTGACGGTCAGGCGATCGAGATCGATGACGACCGGTGACGATCCCGGCGGCACGTTGGCCGTGCCGGTCCAGAGGTCGCCACTCGACTCCTCCGGCCCAAAGTCGCGCAGGTGAGCCGCTTGCCGGATTCGGATCGCAACGTCTGTGGGCTGTGACGATGCGTTGGTGAGCGGCAGCGAAAGCGTGTCGATGTGATCGGCCGAGATCACGATCGACTGCCCGGTCAGGCGATCGAGCGGGAGTTCGCGCCCGTCGGGATATTGCTCGACCGCCTGGGCGAGGCCGGCCGATTCCGCGGTGCTGATGCCCGGCGCTTCCCAGCCGGCCGCGGGATCGAGATCGAGCGTCGCCTGGCTCGTCGCGCTGACGATGACGCCCGGCAGCCGGGCCAGGTCGTGCGGATCGTCGTTCGCCACGAGCGGCAGGTAGGCTCCCTGGCGAAGCAACTGTCGCTGAATGGCCCGCACGCAGTCGTCGCAATTCGCCAACTCGCGGGGGGACACGCCCTCTCGGAGCGCGAAGGCGGCGGCGGTTCCGGCCGCCTCACCGATCACGGCGCAGGTCTTCATCACGCGCGTCGAGCCGTGGGCGACATGGGTCTGGCTGATGTTCCGGCCCGCCAGGTAGAGGTTGGAGACGGTTCGGCTGGAGAGGCCGCGGAGCGGAATACCGTAGAGATCGGGCAGGGGCGGCTGGGTGCAGGGCCGGTCCGGCGAGTAGACGCCATCCGGCGCGTGCAAGTCGATCGCCCAGCCGCCGTAGGCAACGACATCGGCGGGAACGGCGTTCAGGCCGGCCACGAGGTCACGCTCCCGCAGGATGTAATCACCCTCGAACCGGCGGCTCTCGCGCTTGCCCGGAATGTGCCCGATCCAGTCGAGCGCCCAGTTGGCGGCACGCTCCCGGACGCCGGGTACGGTGCAGTGGTTCTTGATGTGGTCCCAAACGCCGAAGACCGCCGCGTGGAGTTCCTTGCGAATCGTTTCGTTGTCCGCGATCGTGTTCAGGCGGCCGCCCCATTCCAGCCACCAGTAGCCGCTCTGGATATCCTCGTGCGGGCGGAACGGCAGCGATTCCTCGGTCGGGAACGAGTGCGCCCAGGCGGGCGGGACGAACGGCGCTGGTCGCGCCACGTCCTTCGCGGCGAACATGATCGTCGAGCCAAGCACGATGTCGTCCGCTTCCTCCGGCGCCCATCGCTCGTCGAACTCGGATCGTGCCTCCCGCCCGTAGCGGAACGGCGCGCCGGCCTGGAGGGCGATGAAGCCGTCGCCGGTGGCGTCGATGACGGTCGTTGGCGTGATCCTGACCGCGAGTTCGGTCGATTGCTGGAAGGCGAGCAGGCCCGTCACCCGCGTCTCGTAGCCCGCCCGGTCGTCCGATGCGGTTTCGACGCCGGCGACGCGGGTGTTAAGGAGGAGCGTCAGGTTCGGTTCGGCTTCGGCCTTTTCGGCCAGGATGACATCCCACATCGGGTAGTGCTGGCCGTTGACCTGACGGAGTCCGTAGGAGCGGGAACGGACTTCCAGGAAAAGCTCCTCCATCAGCCCGGTTTC
>JACCYX010000010.1 GCA_013696265.1 Chloroflexia bacterium | reverse complement strand
TCGTCCTCGAAGCCGGGATCGTAATAGACCGTCTCGTCGAGCGTGCAGTAATAGATCGCGTACTCCTCGATCCCCTCTTCGAGGCCGCAACCGGTTTCGTAGGGCTCGGAGGTCACGGCCACGATGTCCGACACTGGTTCGTATTCAAGTCCGGTTTGGGTAAAGATGTTGTCCCAGAATCGATCGATCCGGTCGTACGCGGGCTGGCGGAACAGCGGCTGGGAGGCGGCTGGCGCGGACTGCACCTGGTCGACCAGCCCGGCCAGGTCGGCCGCCGGGAGACCGGGAAACCAGCGCCAGCGTTCGCCGTCGTTGACGAAGACCCACTCGCCGGTTTCCTCGGCCACCGTGCCGTTCCGTTCGACCGCCTGGGTGAAGGAAACGATTGCGGCGTCCTCATAGCCCTTGCCGGTCACGTCCCAGGTCCAGCCGGTGAGTTCCGCGTCGTCGATCGCCGGATCGTCGACTGGAACCGGCAGTCCGGCCGATTCGACCCAGTCCAGGAATGCCTGGCGGGGAAACACATCGCGCGCGTCCGGGTGCATGCGGTCATAGAGTTCAAAGATTTCACCGCTTTCCCGCATCCGGGAAAGCTCGATCGCCGCCGAAATCGCGGAATCGGCGCGGTCGTCGCCCACGGGCTGGGCCGTCGCCAGGGAGGCCGGGAAGAGGGTCAACGCCAGGGCCAGCGCCATCAGGACGAGGACCCGGTTCGCCAAACGCGTTAAGGACGCAGGAGAAATCATCGACCGCCAATCTGAATGACGTGGGAGAAAACACGGGGCCACGCGACCACCATACCAACGACCATTGTGACCCATTGGGTTCCGCCACGGCCATTGCCACCAGTCCCGGGCCCCAGCCGTCGGGGCCACCGCCGACTTTGACGCTGCCTGTGTCCGTGCCTATACTGATACATCGTATCATTTACGAGGTTGGATACCGAACCTCGACGTATCGATCCAAGGAGTCTCCGACATGACCGGACGTCAACACCCGCGCCTGGCCCGTGGGCGCGCATACCGATCCCTGATCCTGGTTCTCGCCGTGCTCTGGGCGGGCGTCGCCGCCTCGCCGGCACCAGCGGAGGCCCAGGACGCGGAGCCCGTCAAGGTCGTCGCGACGTTCAGCATCCTCGCCGACTGGGTCGAGAACGTTGGCGCCGAGAACATCGACCTCACCACCATCGTCCCGGCCGGGGGCGACGCCCACACCTTCGATCCTAGCCCGGAACAGGTCGCCAGCATCGCTGACGCCGACGTCATTTTCGAGATCGGTCTTGGTTTCGAATCCTGGCTCGACGACATGGTCGACGCCTCGGGTTCGACCGCCGAGCGCGTCGTCGTCAGCGAGGGGATGGAATTGCTCTCGGGCGAGGAGCATGCCGACGAACACGAGGATGGCGAAGCGGCCGGAGATCACGAAGGAGAGGAGCACGCTGACGAAGGCGACGCGGACGAGCATGGCGAGAGCGATCCGCATGTGTGGGGCGATGTCGTCAACGCGATCAGCGCCGTCAACGTCATCGCCACCCACCTCAGCGAGGTCGATCGGGATGACGCCGGCGCCTACGATGCCAACGCCGCCGCCTACATCGCCCAGCTCGAGGAACTCGACGCCGCCATCGTGACCGCAACGCAGTCAATCCCGGAGGATGGACGCAAACTGGTCACCACCCACGACACGTTTGGCTACTACGCCCACGCCTACGGCTTCGAGGTCGTCGGCACCGCCCTCAATTCGCTCTCGACCGAAGGGGGAGATCCGCCCGCCAGCGAGATCGCGGCACTCGTCGGCCAGATCCAGGACGAAGGCGTGCCGGCGATCTTCGCCGAGAACGTCTCCAACAACGACCTGATGCAAACCATCGCCGATGAGGCTGGCGTCACGCTTGCGCCCCCCCTCTACACCGACGCCCTCGGCGAACCGGGCAGCGACGGCGACACCTACCTCGCGATGATGACCGCCAACACCCACACGATCGTCTCCGGCCTCACCGGGGAATAGTGCGGGCCGATCCAATGACCGTCATTTCGAGCAAGCTCGAAATGACAGTTGGGAGGCAGACTGCCACTGAGCAGAAAACGTTGAACGCATTACAGGCCGGTCCGATCCCCAACCCCTTCTCGGACTGGCCCACCATTGACCTTCCCGGCTCCGTGAATCACGATTGACCGCACGGGTGGCGAGCCGTCGCCCGTGCGTTACCGACCACGGAGAACCGCACCTCGATGTACATCGACAACCTCTCGTTCCGTCAGGATATGCTGGCGATCCAGCCGATCTCGCGCCCGATCTCCGGCGCCGCCTACGTGCCCGGCTCCAAGAGCATCACCAACCGCGCCCTGCTCATCGCCGCCCTGGCCGATGGCCTCTCCACCCTGACCGGAGCCCTCTTCAGCGACGATACCCGCTACATGGCCGGGGCGCTCAACCAGCTTGGAATCACGGTCCGGTCCGACGAAGGGGCCGAGCGGTTCGACATCGAGGGCGGCAACGGCACGTTCCCCGCCTCATCCGGGCTGCTCTTCATCGGCAACTCGGGCACTACCGCCCGCTTCTTGACGGCGGCGCTCACGCTCGGCCACGGCGAGTACATCGTCGACGGCGTGCCCCGCATGCGCGAACGGCCGATCGCCCCCCTGCTTGATGCCTTGAACCAGCTCGGTGCCGATGCCGTCAGCCAGGAGGGCACCGGCTGCCCGCCGGTCGTCGTCACCGCCGATGGCCTGCCGGGCGGTACCTGCCGCCTGGCCGGGGACAAGAGCAGCCAATACTTCACGGGCCTCCTGATCGCCGCCCCGTACGCCGAACGGGGAGTCAGGATCGAGGTCGAGGGACGGTCCCCCTCCCCCGGTGGGGGAGGGGTTAGGGGTGGGGATCTCGTCTCCAAACCCTACATCGAGATCACCGCCGACGTGATGGAGGCGTTCGGCGTGCTCTCCGACATCGACACCGAGTCTTGGCGGTCGTTCAGCGTAGCGCCGGGCCAGCGATACGAAGGCCGGCATTATGTCATCGAGCCGGACGCCTCGAACGCCTCCTACTTCTTCGCCCTGGCGGCCGTCACCGGCGGCGAGATCGTGGTCGAAGGACTCGGTTCCGGCTCGCTGCAAGGGGACCTGGATTTCGTCCACGTGCTGGAAGAGATGGGCGCCACGGTCGAGATCGAAGAATCCCACACCAGCGTCCGGGGACCGGAGGGGGGCCGGCTCAGGGGTGGGGATTTCGACTTCGGCGAGATCTCCGACACCGCGCAGACCCTGGCCGCGATCGCCCCGTTCGCCGACGGCCCGCTCACGATCCGGGGGGTGGCCCACAACCGGCTCAAGGAGACCGATCGGGTCAGCGCCGTGGTTGCCGAGTTGCGGAAGCTGGGCCAGGATGTCGACGAGTTCGAGGACGGCTTCACGGTCCACCCCCAACCGGTCACGCCCGCCGAGATCGAGACCTACGACGATCACCGGATGGCGATGAGCTTCGCGATTACCGGCACGCGGGCGCCGGGCGTCACGATCCTCGACCCCTCGTGCGTGGCCAAGACCTTCCCGTCCTACTTCGAGCGCCTGGCCGAACTCACCGAAGGCTTTCGGTAGGGCTGCCGACCGCATGTCTCGGCCCTTGTCCTCCGCGACGAACTATCCCGGCAGTTCCGCCCAGTGAGCCTGGTGCGCCGCAATGGTTCAGCAACGGGTCGGTCATCATTGAAAATCCGAGATCAAGTGCCGGATTTTCAATGATGATGGTGGTGCGATTGTAAGCGTCTATCGGCCATATTCCATGCGTCCGGACAAACGACAGGTGCCTTGCAGACGAAAACCGGCACCCAGATGACACTGGATGCGCCCTTATCATTGAAAAATGCGCATGACCCGAGTACATTTCAATGATGATAGAGCGTATCGTTCGCGACCAGGTTGAAGATGCCCTCGACCTTGAGGCAGCGGTCGTTCTGGTTGGACCTCGCCAGGTCGGCAAGACGACGCTCGCCCAGGTCATTGGGGAAGCACGCGATGCCATCTACCTCGACCTCGAAAACCCGGCTGACCGGACTCGCCTGGCCGACCCAAACCACTTCTTCGACATCACCGAGGACCGGCTCGTCATTCTCGACGAAATCCATCGCACCCCGGAGATGTTCCAGATCATGCGTGGCGTCATCGATCGGGGACGGCGCAAGGGAAAGGGGATCGGACGATTCCTGATCCTTGGCTCGGCCTCGGTGGATCTGCTCCGTCAATCGGGCGAGTCCCTTGCCGGTCGCGTGAGCTACATCGAAATGACGCCGATTACGGCACGGGAAGTCCCGGACGACCGCCTGTCCCTGGAACGGCTTTGGCTGCGTGGAGGATTTCCAGCAAGCTATCTCGCCAGGACCGACCAGGCAAGTGTCCAGATTCGGACCAACTTCATTCGAACGTACCTGGAACGCGACATTCCCATGTTCGGACCTCGCATCCCCGCGGAAGCAATGGGGCGCTTATGGACCATGCTTGCGCATCGTCAGGGAAGCATCCTCAACGCGTCCGACCTGGCACGATCGCTCGAATCGAATACGAGGGCGATTGGCAGTTACGTCGATCTCCTCTGCGATCTCTTCCTGGTTCGTCGCTTGCCGCCATATCACGCGAACGTCGGCAAGCGGCTGGTGAAGTCGCCGAAGGTGTACATTCGCGATAGCGGATTGCTCCACGCACTCCTCGGTATATCGGATCTCATCGACCTCACCGGCAATCCGATCATTGGCATGAGCTGGGAGGGATTCGTCATCGAGAACCTGATCTCCGTACTGCCGTGGCGATCGCACGCCTTCTTCTACCGCACGCAGGTTGGAGCCGAAATCGATCTCGTGATCGAACACGGCGATGGCTCCCTCTGGGCGATCGAAATCAAGCGCAGCCTGGCGGCCCGGGTGGAGCGGGGATTTCACGTCGCGCGCGAGGATCTCAAACCGGCGCGCTCGTTCGTGGTCTACAGCGGCGACGAGCGGTTTCCCCTCGGACCGGGCGTCGAGGCGATCGGCCTGGTCGAGCTGGCCAGCGAACTGGCCGCGATGGCGTGATGCCTCACGCTCACCGGGCCATAGCCCTCGGGACCACAACCCGGCACGATGCATCTCCCGAGCAGCTTCG
>JACCYX010000009.1 GCA_013696265.1 Chloroflexia bacterium | reverse complement strand
CGGCCGGCATGACCTGGTGCAGATAGTCACTGGCCCAGGCATAGTTGTAGGAAATGCCGGTGTCGTTCGCGCTCGTCGGCAGAACGGCATGCACGATCCCGGTGGTCGCCATCCAGGTCACGACCGCGCCCCGGAGCAAATCCCACGTCACGGTGTCCACCTGGTTGTCCCACAGGCGCCAGCCACCAGCCAGCAGTACGAGGGCCGCCACAAAGTTGCTCTGGTAAGTGAAGAGGAAAGGGAAGTTTCCGGCGCCCAGGAATGGATCGTCGAAACTCCGCGTGAACTGGGCGACGATCGCGACCAGCGCGAGCATCGCGAAGGCGGCCCTGGCGATGGCGATTGCCCGTGATCGAGTCATTGCCTTGGCCCTCCGAAGTCAATCGCCGGTTGGCTTCCTGGATCCCGGGTTGCCCACCAGTCGTGCGCCATGTTCCCGATTGTGACGACGAACCAGACGATTCCGACGAAGAGCACCGCGATGCCGACCGAATAGGCAGCCACTCCGGGATACCCGCCCGCCGAGTCCGGATTCAGGAACGGATATGGGTACCATTCGACGATCGGACCCCGGATCAACGAGTAGACGCCGTAGGCCAGCGGGAAGAGCATCCAGACGAGCGCCTGGCGCACCGTCCACCGGTGTCGCGGTGGGCTGACGATCCAGTCGAGGATCATCACGATCGGCATCAACTGGTGCAGCACGAAGTTGACCCACGGCTCGGTGAGGTCGAGGTTGTCGGGCAGCCCCGAGAGCAGGGCGGCAAAGACGATGAAGGTCGTCGTCATGTAAGCGACCACCGCGCCCCGGAACAGCTCCCAACCGGGGGATGTCTCCTGTCCGCGCATCGCGAGCGCGGCGCCGGCCAGGAGCACCGCCACCGTGAGCAGGTTGCTCTCGATCGTGAAGAAGCTGAGGAAGTTGGACACCCGGGCGTCGCGTTCCGTGACCCCGATCCAGAGTTGGGTCACGATCGCGGCCAGCGTCAGCAGCCCGAACGCGATGCGGAGCAGTTGATACCGGCTATCCCTGACCACTGGCGTTCCTTACGAGTTGCCTGCCTGGCGATCCTCAGTACGTGTACCGGCATCATACATGAGGCGTGGATTCCAGACGGCCAGGCCGGGCGTATAGTGGGGGAAACCGATCCGTAGCCGCCTCCGGGAGTCCACGCCATGAGCGAGCCCATCAGCGAGCGAACCCACAACACACCGGCGTTCCTGTTCGACCTCGACGGCACCCTGATCGACAGCGTTTACCAGCACGTACTTGCCTGGAAGCGGGCGCTGGAGTCGTGCGGCGTCGAACTCGCCGTCTGGAAGATCCACCGCCGGATCGGCATGAGCGGCGGGCTGTTCGTGAACGCCCTGCTCCGCGAACTCGGCCACCCGCTGGACCCGGAGCAGACGCAGCGGATGCAGACCTTGCACGGCGATTTCTTCGCCGAGATCGCCGACCAGGTCCGTCCCCTGCCGGGCGCGACCGACCTGCTCCACACCCTGACCGAGCTGGAGGTACCGTGGGCGATCGCCACCAGCGGGCACATGCGCAGCGCCCGGCACGGGCTGAAAATGCTCGGCGTCCTCGATGGCCCGGCGCCGATCATCACGCGCGACCTGGTGCGCTACGCCAAGCCCGATCCCGACCTCTTCCTGGCGGCGGCCGAGAAGCTGGACCACCCAATCCAGAACGCATGGGTGATCGGCGACTCAATCTGGGACCTGCTGGCGGCCCAGCGGGCGCGGGCGCTGGGGATCGGCGTTCGTTCCGGCGGCTACGGCGGCGACGAACTTCGCGAGGCTGGCGCGTTCCGCGTCTACGATGATCCCGCCGACATCCTGCGCCACCTCGACGAGCTGGGCGTCCGGGGCACCTAACCGAATGAGGGTTCGTACTGGCCGGTCTTGTGCCGGCCATTTGCGACCGGGGTGAGGCTGGTCTTCCTTTGGTACAGTTACGCCACGTCGCAGCGTCTCGGGAGAGACGCCGGCACGGTGGTGCAACATCCCCCCACCGTGAATCGTTCAGGGAGCACATCAACGTGGTCGACACGTCCAACATCGCGCCAATCACCCGAACCGCGTTCGCCGCCGCCGAAGCCATGCCCGATGCCCTGGGCCGGTTCGGCCGCTTCGGCGGCACCTATGCGCCCGAAACCCTGATGCCGGCCATCTCGGAACTGATCGCCGCCTACGAGGAAGCGAAGCGGGATCCGGCCTTCCAGGCCGAAATCGACGAACTGGCCACGCACTACGTGGGCCGCGCAACCCCGCTCTACGAGGCGAAGCGATTCGCCGCCGAGGCGGGCGGGGCGGACGGACCCCGCATCTTCCTCAAGCGGGAGGACCTGGCCCACACCGGCGCCCACAAGATCAACAACGCGCTCGGCCAGGCCCTGCTCGCGAAGCGGATGGGCAAGCCGCGCATTATCGCCGAAACAGGCGCCGGTCAGCACGGCGTCGCCACCGCGACCGCCTGCGCCCTGCTCGGCCTCAAGTGCATCGTCTACATGGGCGAGGTCGACATCCAGCGGCAATCGCTCAACGTCTTCCGGATGAAGCTGCTCGGGGCCGAAGTCATCTCCGTGCGGTCCGGCTCGCAGACCCTGAAAGACGCGATCAACGAGGCGATCCGCGACTGGGTCACCAACGTCGACGATACCTTCTACATCTTTGGCACCGTCGCCGGGATGCACCCCTACCCGATGATGGTGCGGGACTTCCAGTCCGTGATCGGCCGCGAAGCCCGGGCCCAGGTCCAGGAGCAGACCGGCTCGCTGCCGGACGCGATCGTCGCCTGCGTCGGTGGCGGCTCGAACGCGATGGGGCTCTTCTACCCCTTCCTCAATGACGAGTCGGTCGAAATCATTGGCGTCGAAGCTGGGGGCCACGGCCTCGAATCCGGGCATCACGCGGCGACGCTCGTCACCGGGGAAGAGGGCGTGCTCCACGGCTCGTGGTCGTACGTGTTGATGGACGACGACGGCCAGATCGTGGAAACCCACTCGATTTCGGCCGGTCTCGACTACCCCGGCGTCGGCCCCGAACTCTCCCACATGAAGTACACCGGCCGGGCCCGGTTCGTCTCGATCACCGACGAGGAGGCGCTGGACGGCTTCAAGCTCCTCTGCCGCACCGAGGGCATCATCCCCGCCCTGGAATCGAGCCACGCCATCTCCTACGCCGCCAAGCTGGCGAAGGAGATGGGGTCGGGCAAGACGATGGTGATCAACCTTTCCGGCCGCGGCGACAAGGACATGCACACCGTCGCCGACGCCCTGGGAGTGACCCTGTGACCGACACCGCAACGTCCACCAGCCGGATTGGGGCAACGTTCGAGCGGTTGCGGGAAGAGGGCCGAACGGCGCTGATGCCGTTCCACACGGCGGGTTTCCCGACGCTGGAATCGAGCAAGCGGATCATCCGGGCCCTGATCGATGCCGGTGCGGACCTGGTCGAGGTCGGCGTGCCGTTCTCTGACCCGATCGCCGATGGTGTATCGGTCCAGGGCACCGGTCAAATTGCGCTCCAGAACGGCACCCGACTCAAGGATTGCGTCGAACTGGTGCGCCAGTTGCGGACCGAAGGCATCACCGCGCCGCTGCTGCTGATGGGCTACTACAACCCGATCCTGAAGTACGGTGTCGAGCGGTTCGTTGCGGATTGCGCGGCGGCCGGGGTCGATGGTTTCATCGTGCCCGACCTCCCGATCGAGGAATCGGCTGCGTTGCGGGAAGCATGTGTCGCTCACAATCGCGACCTCATCTTCATGGTGGCGCCGACGAGCACCGATGACCGGCTCGTGGCGGCCGCGGAACGTGGCACGGGTTTCCTCTACTGCGTCTCGGTGACCGGCGTGACCGGCGCCCGCGATTCAATGTCCCAAACCCTGGGCGACTACATCGCGCGGGTCCGCGCGCATTCGAACCTGCCCTTGGCGATCGGGTTCGGAATTTCCAAGCCGGAGCATGTGCGTCAGGTCGGCGAACTGGCCGAAGGGGCGATCGTGGGCGCGGCCCTGATCAATGCCCTGAATTCCGTGGCGGATGACGAGAAACCGGCGAAGGCCGCCGAGTTCGTGCGCTTCCTGCGCGGCGAATGAGGTCACGGCCCGTCCGCACCCATCGCCAGTCTCGTAGGGGAGGGCTAGCGGGCCGGGAAGGACACCTCCGCAATGAGGTCTGGCCCGCGTATGCCCTCCCGCAATGCCACGCTGGAACCCGGTTCGGGGTGGCGGCAAACCCGGCGCGGAACCGGCTCATCGGCGGCACCGCAACCTTGCGGGAGGGCATACGCGAGCCACCTGTCGTCGCGAGATACGGTTTCCCGGCTCGCTAGCCCTCCCCTACACGGCAGAACTCACAGCCACCCTTGCGCAGCCAAGGAAAGGCACCGGAAGGCCACATGACCACCCCATCGACCACCCCCGAACTCGTCGGGCAGAGCATGATGTTGCGGTTCGAAGGGCCGGTGTTCACCGAAGAGGCCAGGGCAGCGTTCCGCGAAATCCGGCCGAGCGGCGTCATCTTCTTCGCCGACAACATCTCGAGCCGCGAGCAACTCCACGCCCTGACCGCCGAGCTTCAGGACGAAGCCCGGTCGCTCGGCATGCCGCCGTTGCTGATCGCCGCCGATCAGGAGGCGGGCATCGTCAGCCGGCTCCCGGCCGACATGGTGACGCCGCCGGGGGCGATGGCGCTCACCGCCCGCGACAACCGCTCGGACACTGAAGAGGCGGCGCGGATCACGGGCGTCCAGTTGCGGGAAACCGGCGTCAACGTCAACTTCGCGCCGGTTGTCGACGTCAACAACAATCCCGACAATCCGGTGATCCGCACCCGCTCGTTCGGGGACACGGTCGAGAAGGTGGTCGAAGGGTCGCTGGCCACGATTCGCGGGCTGACAAACACGCGGGTGATCTCCTGCGTCAAGCACTTTCCCGGTCACGGCGATACCAGCGTCGATTCCCACCTCGGCTTGCCGGTGATCGATCACCCGATTGAACGCCTCCATGAGATCGAACTCGCGCCGTTCCGGACGGCGATCGCGGCGGGCGTGCCGGCGGTGATGACGACCCACATCGTCTTTCCGGTGCTCGACGAGCACCCGGCGACCCTCTCGCGGGCGATCCTGACCGGCCTGCTGCGCGAGGAACTCGGCTTCGATGGGGTGATCTTCACCGATTCGCTCTCGATGGACGCGATCGACGCGCGATACGGACTGGAAGACACCGCGGTCCGCTGCAAGGCGGCCGGCGTGGATGTGCTGGAATCGAATGAATCGCTCGACAAGCAACTGGTGCGGTTCCGGGCGCTGGTCGCGGCTGTTGAAGACGGCTCGTTGCCGCTCGACCTGTTTACCTCGACGGTCGAGCGGCTCGATTCGTTGCGGGCGGCGTACGGCCTCGCCGAACCAACGCCACCATTGCCGCCCGTCGATCCCACGCTGCGGGCGGAGGCGGAGCGGATCGCCGCCGGCACGATCGCGGTGGTGGGCGGCGGTCCGTTCGTACCGATTGGGGCAGATAGACCGGCCCTGATCGTCGATTTCCAGCGTTTGCGGTCGAGCGAAGCCGAGGATCCCTTCAATCGCGGCGGGATTATCCGGGAGGAGGCGGCCCTCCATCTGCCGGGGACCCGTGTCGCCACCCTCAGTCACGAGCCAGGCGATGAGGAAGCCGCCTTCGCCGTCGACGCCGCGCGGCTGGCGCAGACGATCGTGATCATGACCCGCGACGCCACCGACTTCTCCTACCAGGTCGAGATTTCACGGCGAGTCATCGAGGCCGCCGGTGCAGACGCCCGGATCGTCCACGT
>JACCYX010000553.1 GCA_013696265.1 Chloroflexia bacterium | reverse complement strand
TGGAGGACCCAGTTCAGGATCGTGAAGAGGAAGACCACCACGAAAAGCAGGTAGGCCTGGGCGGAGGCGTAACCCATCCGGAAGTACTGGAAGGCGTTCTGGTAAATGTCGTAGATGAGGATATTGGTCTCGTTCAGGGGGCCGCCCTGGGTCATCACGTTGATCGTGTCGAAGCCGCCGAAGAGCACGCCGAGCATGGTTGTGAGCATCACGAAGAAAGTGGTCGGCGTGATCAGCGGCGCGGTGATGTCGCGGAACTGGCGCCAGGTCGATGCGCCGTCGATTTGGGCGGCCTCGTAGTAATCACGGGGAATTTCCTGCAGGCCGGCGGTATAGAGGATGATGTTGAACGGCAGCAGCAGCCAGACGGTCATGATGATCACCGCCGGCATCGCCCAATTCAAGCTAAAGAGCCAGTCGATTGGTTCGAGCCCAATCTGGCGCAGGCCATAGTTGACCAGGCCGAAGTCCCGCGCGTAGAGCCATTTCCAGACCGCCGCCGCCGCGACGCCCGAGGTCACGAGGGGCAGGAAATACAATCCGCGCCAGAGCCGGGTCATCCCGGCGTTGTTCAACAGGACCGCGATCAGCAACGGCAGGATCATGGAGGGAATGACCGCGCCGATCGCGAAGTAGAGCGTGTTGCCGATCAGCTTGGCCGAGAGCGGATCCTGGAAGAAGTTCAGGTAGTTGTCCAGGCCGACGTAGACGGCGGGCGTCAGCACGCTGTAGTCGAAGAAACTCAAGTAGAGGCCGTAGACGACCGGGTAGGCGGTGAACAGGAGGAAGAGCACGAGGTTGGGACCGAGGAAGACCAACGCCCACAACCCGGCCTTCCAGTCCTTCGTTTCCTTGCGCCGGCCATTGCCCCGGACATTCACGAGCGGAACCGCCGGCCGCGTGCCTGTCATCGAACCCTGCATCGTCAAAGAGTCTCCCGTATCGAGGATCGGTCCCCCGCTTCAACGCCCAGTTTTCTGGAGCCAATCCGGGAGGTGGTAGCCCATCCGCCGCCTCCCGGTTGGCGGCGATCAGCCCGACTGGAGCGAGCGCGTCGCTTCGGCGGCCATGTTGTTGACGGCGTCTTCTGGCGACATCTGCCCCAGAAGCACGGCGTCGATGCCGTCTTCCATCGCCCGACGAAAGTTGCCGGTACTGTAGAACGGCAACGGCGGCGGGAGCATGGCGTCATCGGTGGCGGTGACGAAAATGTCGTTGTTGTACGGTGGTCCCGGAAGTTCCCGCCAGGTGGGATCGTCATAGAATGTGGTGATCGGCGGCACCACCAGGTACGACTCCATGAAGAACCGCATGCCGTCGGAGTAGGCGTACTCCAGCAGGTTCCAGGCGGCCGCCGGATCCTCGGTTTGGGAGGAAATCGCATAGCCCATGGTCCCCATGCCCGTCGACCGGCGGGTCGATCCCTGGGGGACGAGCTGGACATCCCAGTCGTCGGTGAGCTGGCTCCGGACGGTGGGTACCGCCGCCCGCACGGTGAATGTCATGGCCGCCAGGCCCACGTTGAACGGCACCCCGTCGCCGCCCATCTCCTGCTGAACTGAAGGCGGCGCGAACCAGCCGTTGGACAACCCTTCGAAGATGTATCCCCACGCGCGTTGGCCCTCGGGTGAATTGAAGACCGCCTCGGAGTTGTCGTCGGAGAGGATTTGCCCGCCTTCGGCGATCACCATTGGCACCCAGTACGCCCACCACGAGTAGCCGGCCGCAACGCCATATTGCGTCGTGGCGCCGTCGGATGACTTGATCGTCAGCGCCTCGGCGGCGGCGAGCATGTCCCCGTACGTCCAGTCCTCGGCTGGGTACGCCACGCCGGCCTCGTCGAACATGCGCTTGTTGTAGTAGGTGACGACGACATCGGCGGCCCGGGGCAGGAAACCGAGTTTGCCCTCGTACATCCCGAGTTCGATGAACTTCTCATCGAAGGTGGTGAGATCGAATCCGGTCGATTCGGCCAGCGGAATCAGGTCCGCCGTTAGCCCGGAATCGAAGAACGGCTTGGTGAAGACATCAGCACTGACGAACAGGTCGGGCAGCGTGCCGGCGGAGACATCCGTGAGCAGGATCTGGTCATAGGTGATCGGATCGTAGTTGAGTACCGTGACTCGATAGCCGGGGTTTTCGGCGAGGAAGGAATCCACGACCGCCTGGACGAGGTCGATTTCGGTCCCGGATTGGGCGTTGATCGCCCAGGTCAGTTCCGGGTTCTCGCTCTGGCCTCGCGTGAAGAGCACGTTGCCGTGGGACCGCGGGGCGCCCAGGCCACGCTGGTTTCCGCCGAGCGCGAAGGCGGAAGCTCCGGCGCCCACGCCAAGTGTACGAATGACATCACGCCGTGTTGGTCGAAAATGGCTCATGTTGGACGTTCCTTCTGCTGTCCCGGCTGACGGATAGAGTCGCGCGTGGGCGACTGTGTGCCGGGCCAGGGGTTGGCATGCGATCGGTTGGAACCCATGAATCTGCCGGAAATGTTGCCTCCTTTCCCGACGTTGATGGCTCTGCTCGACGGTCTACTCGTCCACGATCGCGACCGCTCGCACTGGCGCCGCTGTCGTGCCGACCCAGAGCACGGGGAAAAGCGAAAGCGTGAATCCGTGCGGCCGTCCGATCCGGTCGAAGTTGGTCATGTTTTCGAGGTGGAAATACTCGTGATCGCGCATCACCTGATGCGCCTTCCAGAACTCCTTGCGCTCGAACATCGCCCACATCGGCGGGTCGAAAGTAATCGCGTCGATGCCCATGACCTTGATGCCTTGCTCGATGAGCCAGATCGTGGCGCACTCGGTCATCCCGCAGTGATCGGTCAGGTAGCGCGGTTCCTCCTGGTACGCGCCGGCGCCCGTGTGGATGAGGACGATATCCAGTGGCTTCAGCGTGTAACCGATTCTGGACAATGCGGACTGAAGATCGGCGACCGTGATGCCCTCGCCTGGAGCCTTGTGCCGA
Source organism: Chloroflexia bacterium (assembly GCA_013696265.1). Lineage (GTDB taxonomy): Bacteria > Chloroflexota > Chloroflexia > Thermomicrobiales > UBA6265 > JACCYX01. The sequence continues at coordinate 2,764 of JACCYX010000553.1, read as the reverse complement.
ACGTCGAGAAGGACTCCATCGCCGTAGCAGTAGTCGAGCGGAATGCCTTCCGGACCGGGCGCGGCGGGAACGATGTGCCGCTGCGCGTCGATATGGGTGCCGATGTGGTCGCCGATCTCGACGCGATAGGTCGCGGTCAGGGAAGTCGCTCCATGCTTGGCCGCGCCGGACCGCTCGGCGAATTCCTCCCAGGTTTCCCACATCTCGAGCGACGGTTTGACGACTCGGGGGAACGTCTGCATGTCGTTGTGAACGGGCATCGACAGGTCGACCAGGCGCCGGGTCATGCGATCTCCTTGTCCGTGGTTGACAACGAGATGTCCACCTGATCGTCGGCAATCCAGGTTGCCAGCTCTTCGATGTGCGATCGCATGACCGTTTCCGCGAGTTCGGAATCCTGGCGCGTCAGCGCGTCGATGATCTCCATGTGCCGATCGGCCAGCTCCAACAGCGTGCGGTGACTGAGCGCGACGGTGACGATCGTGGAGCTCGAGAGCCGGGTGTTCTCCCACATCTGGAGGAGCATGCGGTTGCCGGATTTCAGGACAATGAAGCGGTGAAACTGAATGTCAGCTTCGATGTGCGTTTTTCGGTCATTGTTGTGTGCCGCCTGCCGCATCGTCTCCAGGCAGGACTCCAAATGTCGAATCGCGTCGTGGTCCATGTGGCGTGCCGCGTCCCGCGCGGCGACTCCTTCGAGCGCGGCCCGGATCGGATAGACCTCGATGAGGTCGGCCGGCGTGATTTCTCTGACTCTCGTTCCTCGAAACGGCTCGCTGACGACGAATCCGAAGAGTTCAAGGTCGCGGAGTGCTTCTCGCACGGGTCCCTGGCTGACACCCACTTGTTGGGCGACCCGCGTTTCAACGATGCGGTCGCCGGGCTTCAGGTCGCCGCCAAGGATGGCGTCGAGCAGGAACTCCTTGACGTCTTCGCGGAAGACGCGGCGTCCAGACCGATTGCCGGATTCATCCATCGCGAGAGCCCTCTTGCGCACAACGTCAACCCATCGATGATAGATAATCGATAGTCAATCATTCTAGTGACCGATCTTCGCTTGTCAATACCCAAATGCGGATTGTCATTCCGATCCTTCGGCGCGGCGGTGTCACTATGCGCAGCGGTGCGAAAACCGGTTTGTGGTAACGGATGCCGGTCCTGGCCAATCCTGATCGACCTCCGGCCGATGCTCTTCGCGCAGGGATTCCTCGCAAGCTCGGAATGACGACTAAGGGGGCGGTCGGTAACGGGGATTCTGCATTGGGCGTCTGGCCAAGACGGCTCTCAGCTCGCGCATCCAGTGCGCCATACCCCAACCGTCATTCCGAGCGTCAGCGAGGAATCCCTGCGCGAAGCGCGTCCGGCGTAGCCGGACCTTACATGGCGGTCACGTGGGCGAACCTCACACGCTATCTGTTCAGTCGATGACCATGCCGAGGAAGCAATCCGGTTCTTGAAGCAAGCCCCGGTACGCATCGGGTACGTTGGCTGGTCGAATGCGGCGGGTGATCAGTGGTTGTACATTCAGCCGCCACGGGGTTCCGATTCCCTTCTGAGCGTGTTCGACCGGAACGGACCGCGACGTTGACAGCCTCGGTGACGGTTGCTACGATCCCGGCCATTCTGAAAGGTCCCGATCCGAACAGGAGAGGAATGCGCGAGTTTCGCCTCGGGCGATGTGTGATCGGGATCGCGAACGGGAAGCGTCGTTGAACGCGCCAACCGGGCTGGCCAAGGTCATAAGCGGGGTATCGTCCACCGGAGGAAAGCGAGGAGAGAGGTCCTTGAAGATCGCCAATATCGAAGCCGTCAGGCTCAACGCGCCGCCGCGCGTGGCCACCACGAAGGGGCGACGCGAGCCGTGGTCGGCGGATGCCGAAGTCGCGAACCCGATGTCCCGGTATCCCGAGGTGAAGCGGCATCGAAGCCTTTGGGTTCCGAAGTGGGAACTGATCTGGTGCAGGGTCACGCTCGAAGACGGTACGACTGGTTATGGCCAGACCGGCAACGGCCGTGTTTCGGCGGCGATCATCGACGACCATCTCGCGCCCAACCTGATCGGCGAAAGTGTCTTCGCCAAGGAGCGGCTCGCTGACAAGCTCTTTCGCCTGACTTCCCCGTTCGGCGCCGCTGGCCTGGCGTCGTACGCCGTGAGCGCCGTCGATCTCGCTTGCTGGGACGCGCACGGCAGGCTGGAGGGCAAGCCGGTTTACGAGCTTGCCGGTGGACCCCAGAAGGACCGGCTCTTCTGCTACGCCACCGGCAACGACATTGACTGGTATCAGGAACTTGGGTTCGGCGCGTTCAAGCTGGCTTGCCCGTACGGACCGGCCGATGGTCTCGAAGGTCTCCACAAGAACGTGGAGTTCGTCGCCAAAACGCGCGAGCAGATCGGCGACGAGTGCGAACTGATGATCGACTGCTGGATGGCGTTCGACATCGAATACACCGTGCGGCTGGCGGAGGCGCTGCGTCCCTACAAGCTGAAGTGGATCGAGGAATACCTGCTCCCCGACGATCACGACGCCCACGTCGCGGTCCGCGACCGGCTGCCGTGGCAGACGCTGGCGACCGGCGAGCACTGGTACACCACCTACCCGTTTCAATGGGCGATCAACCATCGGGTGGCCGACATCGTGCAGCCCGATATCAACTGGGTCGGCGGCTTCTCCGTGTGCCAGAAGATCGCCGCCTCGGCCAGCGCCGCCAACGTCAGCGTGATCCTGCATGGCGGCGGCAATACGGCGCATGGCAGCATTTTTCC
>JACCYX010000519.1 GCA_013696265.1 Chloroflexia bacterium | reverse complement strand
TGCTCCTCGGCGGTGGAGCCAAGGGTCACGACCGTCAGGACCTGGGTCTGGCCGCGGGTGAAGATCGCCGAGCCGTGGGCGCGGGGGAGGTAGCCAATCTCGATCCAGATCGGCCGGATCTCGGTGTTGCTCCGGCCATCCGGGCGAATCCCCTCCTCGAGGATGCCGCTCCGGACTTCGCGCTTAAGCAACGCTTCGTAGGCCTCCTGGATATCGACCGCCTTGTACTTCGGCACTTCGCCTTCGGCGGCCGAGGTGAGGTCTGCAATCGCCGATGCCTGGAGGTCGTCGGTCTGTTCGAGGCGGATGACCTTGTCGGGGTTGCGGACCGCCGTGCGCATCCTGTCACCGAGGAACGCTTCCAGATCGGCCTTCAACTCCTGGTTCGCCGCCGGTGGCGTGAAGGTCCATTTCTCGACGCCGACCTGGGCCACGAGTTCACGCTGCAACTCAACGATCTTGCGGATGCTCTCGTGGGCCAGTTCGATACCCTGGAGCATGTGCTCCTCGGAAATCTGCTTCGACTGGCCCTCGACCATCATGATCGCGTCGTCGGTGCCGGCGACGACCATGTCGAGCGTGCTCGTGTTCAGGTCGGCAAAGGTCGGGTTGACGACGAGTTGACCATCGACGAAGCCCATCCGGACCGCGCCGACCGGGCCGTCGAATGGGATCGGCGACAGGCTCAGCGCGGCCGAGGCGCCGATCACGGAGAGCACGTCCGGATCGTTTTCCTGGTCGGCCGAGAGCACGGTGGTCATGACCTGAACTTCGGCCCGATAGCCCTTGGGAAACAGGGGTCGGATCGGTCGGTCCGTCAGGCGGGCGGCAAGCGTCGCGTTCTCGGTCGGGCGCCCCTCGCGCTTGGGAAAGCCGCCGGGAATCTTGCCGGCGGCGAACATCCGCTCTTCGTAGTCGACGGTGAGCGGGAAGAACGGCAGGTCGGTCTTCTGCTCTTTTTCGCCGACGACGGTGGTGAGTACGATCGAATCGCCGTACCGCACCGTGACCGCGCCCATCGCCAGCCCGGCGATGCGGCCGGTTTCGAGCGTCAGGGTGCGGCCATTGATCTCCGTGGAAACGGTCTTGATGTTCTGCTGAACGAAATCGGGTAACGACATGCGGATCCTCCGTTTGTGGATGCCAAGAGTGGGACGCGAGAGAACGTCTCTCGTCGCCCTGGCCAGGGTCCTGGACGATGGAGGAACTGGAGAAGACCGACGCGCGACCTCGGGCTTCTCCAATACCTCAACCGTTCCAGTGCGACCCGTGAGTGTGAAGACTTCGCTCCTTTCCTGGATCAGATTCCGCCGTTCTGGTAGGTGGGGGAGGCCCTTGTGTCCTCCCGCTTCCCCGGCAGTGAGGCGGGAGGACACAAGGGCTTCCCCTACCGAAATCCGACCTAGAGTGGACAATTCACGATTGCCCTAAACGGGCCGAGACAAGCTCGGCAGCCCTACCACTCCGACAGACGTATCTGGAAGGAAACACAGCAACGCCCAGAACCGTGAGGTTCCGGGCGCGCCAACTCATTGCGTGTTCAGGTTTGAGTGGATCGAATACACCGAGGCGAACGCCCGTGTTCCGCGAGTTATCTGCGAAGCCCGTGGCGCGCGATCGTGGCCCGGTACCGTTCGATGTCGTTCTCGCTGAGGTAGGCCAGCAACCGGCGGCGGCGACCGACGAGCTTCAACAGGCCACGACGGGAGTGATGATCCTGCCGGTGCGACCGAAGGTGCGAGGTCAGTCCGTTGATCCGCTCGGTCAGCAACGCGATCTGGACCTCCGGTGAACCGGTGTCCGTCTCGTGAGCGCGGGTCGAGGCGATAATGTCGTCTTTTTGTGCTCGTTGCAACGCCATGCCGGCGGAGCCTCCTGGGCCTGATGAGGCCATATTGTGATCGTGACCGGGAGTGGCCGCACACCGTCGATGGCGGCGCAAGCCTGCGGGTCAGTATAGCACGCATGAAAACACCCGAACAAATTCGCCGAAGTGGTGGATTTGTGGGAACTCGTGCGCCAAGCGTACCATGCGGGCAAACGGTTTGACCGCGATCGCTCGCGAGAATCTGGAGATGTCTTCACGATGCCCACGCTCGGAATAATCGGGGGAAGCGGTCTCTATGACCTGCCGGGTCTCGACGATGTCGAGGAAATCAATCTCGAAACGCCCTTCGGCAGGCCAAGTTCGCCCGTGGTGACCGGCACGCTGGACGGAACGACGCTCGCGTTCATCGCCCGGCACGGACGAGGTCACACGCTGACCCCAGGCGAGGTTCCCTACCAGGCCAACATCTTCGCCCTCCGATCGCTCGGCGCCACTCACGTGCTCAGCGTCAGCGCCGTCGGCAGCCTCCAGGAAGAACTCCCGCCCCGAACGGCGGTCGTTCCCGACCAAATCATCGACCGCACAGATGGGCGCAGCCGTACGTTTTTCGATGGCGGGGTGGTCGCCCACGTCGGCCTGGCCGATCCCTTTTGCGAGTCGTTCCGCCAGGATGTCTACCGGCACGTCACCCAGGTCACCGAACGGACGGCGCTGGGCGGCACGTACCTCTGCATCGAAGGTCCCCAGTTTTCGACGCGGGCCGAATCGAATCTCTACCGGTCCTGGGGCGCGGCGGTAATCGGCATGACCGCCATGCCGGAGGCACGGCTCGCGCGCGAGGCGGGCCTCTGCTACGCCACCCTGGCGATGGTGACCGACTACGACGTCTGGCACGATTCCGAAGAGGACGTAACCGTTGAGATGGTCCAGGGCGTTCTGGTAGAGAACGTCGCGACCGGTCAGGCGGTCGTCCGGCGCCTGGCAAGCTCGGGCCTGCCCGCCTGCGGGTCGTCGTGCCGGACTGCACTGGAGGGAGCGATCATTACCGCCCCGGAGCACCTGACCCATGAAGCCGCCGCTCGGATCGCCCTCTTTCGCCGCCCCGCGGCCGTCACGGAAACGTAGAGGCCCATGCGCGTACGGTATCGCCCCACCCTGAGACTGACCGAACTGACGCTCCTGATCCCGCCGGCATTGCTGGCGATCGTCGGCATGCTGATGATCTTCCTGGTTCCGACCGGGCAGGTCGGTTGGTCGTGGAGCGACATCTGGGTGAGCCTGGCGTTCGCCGGAGCCGTGCTGGGGATGAGTCTCACCTTCGGCATCCGCGGTTTCCGGGGAGACCAGATCATCCTGCCGCTGGTGGCCGCGCTGGCCGTCATCGGCATCCTGATGATCCAGCGGCTTCACCCCGATCTCACGGCGCTCGATCCAGGGTACGCGACCCTCGCCCAGCGCCAACTGCTCTTCCTGATGACGGGCCTGGCGGTACTCTGGCTGATCGTGATGCTGGCCGGCCCGGTGAACGCGATGGGCTGGCTCAGGCGCTACAAGTACACCTGGCTGCTGGTCAGCCTGGCCTTGCAGGCCGCGACCTTCGTGGTCGGCACGGGACCGCCGGGCAGCGGCGCCAAGCTCTGGATTTCGGCCGGTCCAATCCAGATCCAGCCCAGCGAGATCGTGAAGATCACGCTGGTCATCTTCCTGGCTGGCTACCTGGACGACAAGCGGGACCTGCTGGGTTCGAGCTGGCGGCTGGGACGCGTATCGCTCCCGCCGATTCCGTACCTCGTGCCGATGGGCCTGATGTGGGCAGCCTCGCTGCTGACCCTGGTCATCCTGAACGATCTCGGTTCGGCGCTGATGTTTTTCGCCGTCTTCCTGACCATGCTCTACCTTGCCAGCGGACGACCGGTGTACGTGACGATCGGCGTCATCACCTTCGCGCTGGCCTGTTTCGGCGCGTGGCGGGCGTTCTCCAGGGTGGAGGTTCGCGTCCAGAACTGGCTCGACCCATGGCAGGATCCCTTCATCACCGGCTACCAGCCGATCCAGTCCGATTTCGCGCTCGCCAGCGGCGGCATCCTGGGAACGGGTTTTGCCCAGGGCAGCCCGTGGTACATTCCCGCCGTGGAAACCGATTACGTCTTCTCGGCGATCGGTGAGGAGCTTGGCCTGCTGGGCACCCTGGCCCTGCTGACAATGTATCTGCTGCTCACCGTCCGGGGCTTCACCGTGGCGATGCGCGTGCGGGACGGCTTCGCCCAACTGCTGGCCGCTGGCCTGACCTCGATCATCGCCTTCCAAACGATCATCATCGTAGGCGGCGTGGTCCGTATCATTCCCCTGACCGGGATCACCCTGCCGTACATCTCCTATGGCGGCAGCTCGCTCCTGAGCATGTTCGCGCTCACGGGCCTGCTGCTGCACATCTCCAGCCTGCCCAGGCGCGGCTAGCCGGAAAGGCACCTCCTCTCCCATGCAGATGATTTCCGCCCTCGCCGGTTTCTGCGCGTTCAGCATCATTGCGGCAGCCCTGACGTTCTCGAACCGCCTCAGCGACAACCAGTGGCTGCTGGCGCTCTGCGCCGCCTGGCTCCTCTTGCTCGTCGCCTCCCGAATCCGCCTGCCGCAACGCTTGCCGACGTTCAATCGCTCCCTGATTCGAACCACGCTGGTCATCGCCACGGTCTTCATCGTCATCAGCGCCCAGCTCGTGCGCCTCCAGATTGTCGACAGCGACACCACGTTCTCGCGGACCGCGGTCGCCCCGGATGGGGAGATTTTGGGGAACCCAAGGCTTGGGGGCGGTGAGCTTGCGGTCCAGCGCGGGGAGATCGTCGACCGGAATGGCGAGGTCATCGCCGGCACCGAGGGCGAGGGCGACGTGTTCATTCGCACGTATCCCGACCCGGCCACCGGCTACGTCGCCGGGTACTACTCGCCACTGCTCTACGGTTCGGCCGGTCTGGAGGCCACCTTCAACGACGAACTCACCGGGCAAGCCGGCAACGAC
>JACCYX010000508.1 GCA_013696265.1 Chloroflexia bacterium | reverse complement strand
AGTGGGGCCGCGGGGTCGTGAGGAGATGGTTGGTGCTCGATGCTCTGGACTCCGGATCGGTGGTGGCCCTCGCGGGGGGCGTTGGCGGCGCGAAACTGGCCCAGGGACTGGCGGGCATCGTTGAGGGGGACCGCCTCACGGTGATCGTCAACACCGCCGATGACTTCGATCTTTGGGGGCTTCATATCTCCCCTGACCTCGACACCGTCATGTACACCCTGGCCGGGATCGCCAATCCCGTCACCGGCTGGGGCATCGCCGGTGATACGCACCACACGCTGGCGGGTATCGCCACCTACGGCGAGGACCCCTGGTTTTCGCTCGGTGATCGCGATTTCGCGACCCATATCCTGCGTACGGAGCGGCTCCGGCGGGGCGACCGCCTGACAGACGTCACGGGCGGCTTGGCCGGCGCGCTCGGGGTGACGGCCAGGCTGCTCCCGATGACTGACGACCCGGTGGCCACGATGATTCACACGGATGGCCGGACGCTTGCGTTCCAGGACTATTTCGTCGCCCGGCGGCAGCAAGACGAGGTCGAAGCCGTTTCGTTCGCGGGGATCGACGATGCCCGGCCCACAGCGGAGGTGCTGGCGGCGGTCGTGGCGGCGTCGGTCATCGTCTTCTGCCCCTCAAACCCCATCGTGAGCATTGGACCCATCCTTGAGGTCGCAGGAATGCGCGAGGCCATTGCCCGCAGCAACGCGGCGAAAGTCGGCGTCAGCCCGATCGTGGGCGGCAAGGCGCTCAAGGGACCGGCCGACAGGATGCTGGCGAGTCTCGGCTTCGAATCGTCCGCCCTTGGCATCGCCCGGATGTACCGGGATTTGCTGGATGTGCTGGTGATCGATGAAACCGACCGCGAATTGGCCGCATCCATCGAGGCACTCGGCATGAGGGTGCTCGTCACCCAAACGGTGATGGGCCCCAAGGAAGATCGCGAACGATTGGCTGGTGAGGTGCTCGCGGGCGTGCGGCGAGCCGGGAGCCGAAAGTGACCGGTACCAGTGTCGTGATACCGATTCGGGGCGTGCACGGCGGGAAATCTCGGCTCTCCCCGCTGTTGAACCCGTCCGAGCGGGCGACGCTCATCGCATCGATGGCGAACGGGGTGATCGAGGCGGTCAAGGGATCGGGCGTCGCGGATTCCATCCTGGTGGTTTCCCGCGAACCCGACCTGTTTCATTACCTTGGGACGAGCACCAGCGATGTCACGCTGATGATTCAACCCGCCTACTCGATCGGTCTCAACGCCGCGATCGATCTTGGCCATCACGAGGCGCTGGAACGGGATTCGGACCGAATAATGGTCCTGTCCGCCGACCTGCCCTTGCTGACGGCCCGCTCCGTGAGCGATTTCCTGCGCCAGGAGGCTTCAACCGATGTCATCCTCGGCATGGATCGGGTTGGCCTGGGCACGAATGGGCTGCTGCTCCAGGGACGGGCAGCGATGTCTCAATTTTCGTTCCATTTCGGTGTCGACAGCCGGCGACTCCATCGGGAAGAGGCGGCGCGGATCGGTGCCGGCTTCGGCGAGCGATGCGCGCACGGGATCGCGCTCGATCTGGATACGCCGGACGACTGGGCAATGCTGAGCGAGGAGATGCGGCGGCAGCTCCTGACCCCTTCCTATACCCTTCGCCATCCGTCACTCGGTGCCGCCCGGACCGCACCGGTGGCCCTCCTGGAGCGCGCATGACCGGCGAAACGCACAACCGGATGCGCGTCCCCGCTGGCGCGATCCAGATCTTGCCCGTCGACGGCCTGCCAGAAGTGCGGGCCGGCGATCCACTCCTCCAGATGATCGGCGATGCAATCGAATCCTCATTCGGTGGAATCGTCGCGGGGGACGTGGTGGCGGTCACGCACAAGGTGGTCAGCAAGGCCGAGGGCGGCCTGATCGACCTCCGCACGATCGAACCCTCTCCGTTGGCCAACCGGTTCGCGAAAGAATGGGCCAAGGACGCCAGGCAGGTTGAGGTCGTGCTCCGGCAGTCGAAGCGGATCATCCGCATGGTTCGCGGCCTGATCATCGCCGAAACCCGGCACGGATTCATCTGCGCCAACGCCGGGGTCGATGCGTCCAACGTTTCTGAAGACATCGTCTGCATC
>JACCYX010000448.1 GCA_013696265.1 Chloroflexia bacterium | reverse complement strand
GGTTTCGCGCGCGTCGCGATGGTAGCCGTGCTGCGAGGCGCCCACCGGGTGGACCCGGATTTCGCTGCTGCTGTTGCCGCCCAGCACCGGCCGCTCCTGGACCAAGACGACGGTCGCGCCGTTGCGGGCGGCGGCGATCGCGGCGAAGGTGCCCGCCAGGCCACCACCGACCACGGCGATGTCCGGCTTCAGTTCGGAGGTCACGTTTACGTTCGCGGGTGCGATGGAAGGCATGGGTACAGGTTCCCTCTCGTCAGGCCGGCGGCCGGGCGGTCGAATCGCGGACGACCAGTTCGGTCGGCAGCAGAAGACGGTCGGCGGACATGGAGCCGTTATCGAGCGCGTCCAGCACCCGCCGGACGGCGGCCGCCCCCCACTCGAGGCGGTCGACACGGACGGTCGTCATTTGCGGCGAAGCGAGGCGGGCATCGGCATCGTCGTGGAAGCCGACGATCGAGATGTCGTCGGGAACCGTGAGGCGCCGCGCCCGGCACGCCGACATGCCGGACACCGCCATGCTGTCGTTGGCGAAGAGGATCGCCGTCGGTCGCTGTTCCAGGTCGAGCAACTCACCGGTCATGGTCATCGCATCGCCCGCATCGAAACCAAAGGGACCGTCGTGCCAGCGAATGAGCGCGATGTCGGGGGTGATGCCCGCGTCAACCAGCGCGCTCAGGTAGCCGGCCTTCTTCTCCATCGAGGTGTAGGTGTCGGTCGGTCCGTTGACAAGTCCGATCCGGCGATGCCCGAGATCGATCAGGTGTCGGGTCGCCTGACGGACGCCCTCGGCGCTGTTCGCGGCTACGCTTGGGACATCGGAATCGGGCAGGTGCCCGCCGATGATGACAGTCGGCAACCGTCGCTGGCGAAAGGCGTCGATCAATGGCCGCGAGACGAGCCCGCCCGCCGAAATCACCCCCCGCACCTCGTCGAAGAACGCCTGACCGCCCCCACTCCGGAGGGAATATGAATTCTGGAGCGTGTACAGCATGTAGCCCGCCTGCCTGGCCGCGGTCTCGGCCCCGCCGAGCACCTGCTCCAGGATGATATCGATGCCGCGGTTGGCCGGTCCGTCGATCGCGAGGCTCTGGGTCAGGCCAATCACGCGCCTCACCGGCCGACCGTTGTCGGGAACGGCGTTCCGGCTGAGCCGGTCGATCGCCCGCAGGACATCGCTTCGGGTGCGGGAACTGACTCTGGGATGACCAGACAGCGTGCGGGAGACGGTGGAAATCGAGATACCCACCGCATCGGCAACCTGGCGCTGGGAAATGCCCTCGGGCAACGAAATTGTCAAATCATCGACAGCCATCTCAGATCCTTTTGTCTTGTGCAACGATCATAGAACATGGATGTGCATAATGCAAGAGTCATTGCAAATTCGTTGCACAGTGGGATACTGAAGGAGTGTACAATGCTGGCTTTTCCGGTTCGACGACGTTGCGAAACAACGGACCGGGGTGTCATGATTCGCGGATGATTGATTCCGGCGACACCGCGCGCCTTCCCGATCGTCACCCTCGATCCCCAACCCACACGCTGCTACCCGAACCGGACCAGTCCCGCGGCGGGACGCCCGAGCATCCGACGTGGCTGACCGACTCCCCGTACGCCAAGCCGATCACCGACGAATCGGGGCGGCGCCAGGCGCAACCCCGGCCCGCCTGGCGCCGGTGGCCGCGGCGAGTCTTCCTGCTCGTCGTCTTCCTGATTCCGATTTCGATCCTGCTCGTTAGCGCCGCCGTCTACCGGGAGGCGCGCACTACCGCCGCCCAGCCGTCGGACGCGATCGTGGTGCTCGGCGCCGCGCAATACAACGGACGCCCCTCGGAGGTATTCCGCGCGCGTCTCGATCACGCCCTGGAGCTGTACCAGGACGAGTACGCCCCGTTGATCGTGCTCACCGGCGGCAAGCAACCGGGCGATGCCTACACCGAGGCGGAGACCGGCGAGCAATACCTGATCGACCGAGGCGTGCCGGCGTCGGCGATCCTTTGGGAAAACGAGGGGCGAGACACCTGGCAGAGCCTGCAAGGTGTCGCCGAGGTGCTCGAAGGCTCGGGCGTCGAATCGCTGCTGATCGTGACGGACGGATTTCACCTGTTGCGGGCCGAACTCATGGCGCGCGAGCTTGGATTCACGGCCCACGGCTCAGCGTCGCCCGCCAGCCCGATCCAGCCCTGGTCCGGCGCCGAGCTCTCATACGTCATCCGGGAAACTGGCGGCATCCTTGCGTTCGTGCCAACCATGGTCGGCTTGTCGTAGAGCGGACATGCGTTTCGCGACGTGTTGGTAGTCGAGAAATCTCTTTGCCCGCCGGTGGCCGGCACAAGACCGGCCAGTACGGTTGCGGCGGCATAGCGATGCTTGTCTCCGCCCGTTGATCACGTAGTCCAGGAGCAACCGGGGCCGAGACAAGGTCGGCAGTCCTACGAAACCGGACCAACGGCGGCCAACGCGTCAATCCGGATACTCAAGGCCGTCGTCCCAGTTGGCGGGCAGTTCCGGGATCGGCCAC
>JACCYX010000440.1 GCA_013696265.1 Chloroflexia bacterium | reverse complement strand
CAGCCTGGGCCACCAAAGGATTCGTATCTCGACGTCATCTTTGACGGGGAGGGTCACGCGTGATCGACGAGGCATTCATTGAAAGGTGGGTCGAGCGGCTGCGGCGAGAGATTCCGGGCGCGGTCGCCGTGATGCTCAAAGGGAGCCATGCCCGGGGCAACGCCGGTCCCTGGAGCGACCTCGACTTCGATGTGCTGGTCTTCGGTGACGAGATCACCGACCCGTACCTGACCTGGATCGTGGAGAATGGCTCGGGCCGGTTGGTGCACGTCTCGGTTGCCGTCGAGACGGTGGAGGATTGGCTGGCCGGGTTCCGGGAGGTCGCCTCGTGGTCGTTCGGGTTCCCCTCAAGCGAGGTCACGCGGCTGACGTGGCTCGGGCGGCCATCGTTGCGGGCCGAACTCGACCGGCCAGGCCACAAACATCCGGGCGGCGAACCCGAACTCGAGGATTTTATCGAGGAGCTCGGCAAGGCGCGCAACGCCCGGCTTCGTGGCGACGAGGTTGCCTTGCGGCTCGCGGTCCAGGAGATTGCCGAACTCTGCCCGTCACTGCTGGCGCCGCTCAATGAAGTTGCCCCGCCAGGAACCCGGCCGGGAGCACTCAAGGCTGCGCTCGCCCTGACCGTGGCGCCGGAGGGCTACCGCGACGACATGCTTTTCTGTCTTGGGCTCAGCGGTCGCGGCTCGACGGCGGACGAGATCCTCGCCGCGGGTGAGCGGCTGGTGTTCGGTACCCTCGCCCTGCTGGAAACGAATGCGGACACGTTTTCTCCGCTCCTGCCTCCATACTTGCCGGACCTGCTGAGTTCAGGGCTGCTCCGGCGTTATCTGGGGCAGGGGAACGGCGCACCGCTCGAGTATGGAGGGGAACCATGACGGTTGGACCATCATCGTCCGCAAGGGTCAGCGAATTGATCACCATGTTCGATCACGTCCTGGAAGAGCAAGGGTTCGGCTGGGACCACTGGCACTCGCTGCTCTGGAATCTCCACAACGTCGAACCCGAGCAGTGGACCCAGTTGCCTCCCGGTGGGGGACGCACGATTCGGGAACTCGTCATCCACCTCGGCACGACTTTCCTCATGTACGAGAGTCATGCCTTCGGCGACGGATCCCGGGCCTGGGGCGATCGCGTCATCCATGGGGTCGGACCCGGTGACACCCCAGCGGAAACCACCGCCTGGCTGCGCCGCACTCACGGCGTCCTGCGCGAAAGTGCCGCCAAGCTGACAGACGACCAGCTCGGCGACCTTCGGAAGGCTCCCTGGGGAGAGAAATATGAAGCGCGCCGGATCATCGAACTGATGATCCAGCATCCCCTGTATCACGCCGGCGAGATCAACCACATCCGGGCCCTGCTGCAAGGCAACGATGACTGGGACCACCAGGACATGGGCCGCGACGAGCAGGCTTGAGACGGCGGCTACGCGGTAACCCCGGGGCGAACGGTGCGGGTAATTTCTTCGCCGTGCTCATTGATGGCGAGGCGAAGCTCGTAGTTCTTCTGCAGGTTCATCCAAAGATCCGGGGTCGTTCCCAGCCAACGGGCGAGCCGGAGCGCCGTGTCGGCCGTGATGCCGCGCCGGCCCCGGATGATTTCGGTGAGACGGTTGGCGGGAATGCCGAGATCCTTCGCCAGTTGGGAAGCGGACATGTTGAGTTCTTCGAGTTCGCTGGCGATGTGAACGCCAGGGTGGATGGCTGGGCGGGTCATGATGGCCTCCTGATTCTGAATTCCTGTACCTTGTTCTATCACGGTTCAGCCGAAGTCCGAACCGCACGTCATTTCGAGCGAAGTCGAGAAATCACTCGTCGGGACAATTGGGTCAGCGTCGCTCGGGCGGCCCCATCATAAGGGTATCGATGGGCTGGCTGGTCATAGCGGTTGCCGACTTGGCGGCGGATGCTGAATTTGTACTCCGCCACTACGGGCGGACACAAGGTCCGCAACCGTACTGGCCGGTCTTGTGCCGGCCACCGGACGGCCCAGTCAACGCGGCGGCGCAATCTAACCTGTGTCTATGACGTCCTGCGCAGCTATTCGGACTTGGATCGGGGCTCGGAAGGACGCCGGAACTCGGCGCGCCAGCGGTGGAACGTGGGCTGGCCGGGGGCCGGGATCCGCGAGATGTCGGCCGGGTCGAGACGGGCGGCGAACTGGTCGATGACCGCCCTGGTGAGGGGCCAGGGTGGACCTTCCTGTGTCTCGCCCTCGCTGGCGGCCACAGCCTGCACGATCAGCGTGCCGCCCGGCGCAACCAGACTCACGACCTGGGCGATGACCTCTTCGCGCAGCGATGGGGGCAGGGCCTGGACGGTTTGGCTCTCCACTACCAGGTCGAACGCCTCGATCCAGGCTTGCGGCAGGTGAAACAGGTCGGCGGTGACGAATTCGATCCGGGCATC
>JACCYX010000438.1 GCA_013696265.1 Chloroflexia bacterium | reverse complement strand
CGTAGCCGAGGTGCTGGAGGTCGAGGCCGCCACTCTTGTCGTAGTCGGCGACCTTCGGCTCGATCCGCATTGGGGAGGGTTCGAGCATCTCCTCGATCGCGGCGTGGAGCACCTTGCCCTGGCGGCGGGTCACTCGCCCCCGGACCAGGTCGCCCGGGGCGGTGCGCGGCACGAAGACGGTCAGGCCGTCCTCGTCGAACCCGATGCCGAGCCCGTCGCCGACGATCCGGTCGATCCGGAGGTTTTCGACGAAGCGCTCGGGAAGGTCCTCGACCGGGCGGGCGCGACGGCCCTCGCGGGGACCGCTGGGGCGAGGGCCTGGACGTTTCTTACGGAATGGTCGGGCGGGGCGGCGTTCTTTCTGGTCGGTCATATCGGTACGTTTCCTGAGGCCCCGTTCTCGATGAACGCGGCGCGAATGAACTCCTGGACCGGTTCCGGCCCGCGGAGATCGAGGGTGATGGGTCGTGGTTCCGGCGGCAGCCCGACGCCAAAGTCGACGAATGGGCAGCACTCGCGCTCGAACCGGACGAAATCGAGCAGGGCTTCGGTCGTCTCGATCGTGTTCGGGAACGTGAGCCGGTAGCCGGTGTCGATTATCTCGATGCTTTCGACGGCCGCCAGCAAGCCGGCGCGGATGTCGTCGAGCCGCCGGGCCAGGTCCGGCGCGCTGAGCCGGCAGGCCAGGGGCGGGGCGGATTCCATCGGGGTATCCTTTCGGACGTGCCGTAATCCATCGGGATCGGCGGTGTCAATTGTAGTCGCCCCGTGCCAGACCTCGTTGAGGTGCCTTCTTGCCCGATTCAACATCCACACCCTGGACCCTCGGCGTGTTGCTCTCGGGCGCGGGCCGCACACTCGAAAATCTGCTCGACGTCATCGCCCGGGCCGAACTGGACGCGCGAGTCAAGATCGTGATCAGTTCCGTGCCGGACGTGCGCGGGCTCGATGTCGCCGCCGCCGCTGGCATCCCGCACTTCGTCATCCGGCGCGGCGACCACGGGTCGCTGGAGTCGTACAGCGCGGCGATGTACGAGAAGCTGGACGCCCACAGAGTCGATCTGATCGTGATGGCCGGGTACCTGAGAAAAATGCCGATCTTGCCTGGCTGGGAGGGTCGGATCCTCAACATCCACCCCTGCCTGTTGCCCGATGCCGGGCCCTACGCCGCCGGCAAGGGGCTTTTTGGCGAACGGGTTCACGCGGCGGTGCTCGCCAACGGTGACTCCGTCACCGGGGCGACCGTCCACCTGGTCACCGACGACTACGACGCGGGGCCGCCGCTGGCCCGCGTCGAGGTGCCAGTGTTGCCCGGCGACACGCCAGTCACGCTCGGAACACGGGTCTTCCAGGCCGAGAAGGCGCTCTACCCGGCGACGATCCGCGACTACATGAATGACCATCCCGAGTTGCGGCGTGATGAATGATCGGCGGGCATCCAGTGGCGTTGCCTCTTTACGTATTCTCGTAGGGGAGGGCTAGCGGGCCTTAAGGACATGTTGGCCGCCGCGTTTCAGCCCGCGTATGCCCTCCCGCACAGTTTCGGAGGTGGCAGTGAGGCGATGAACCACGTTTCCGGTCGCCGAGTGGGAACGATCCCGGTCACGTCGCATCGCGGGAGGGCATACGCGAGCCGCGTGTCGTCGCGGAGAACGGTTTCACGGCTCGCTAACCCTCCCCTACGAGACGGTTGATTCCGCTTCAGGTGACCCCGTTCGCCGGTAGACGAGATCGCCGAGCGCGATGTTGACCGATGAAGGCGAACCCTCGGCGAGCGTCGCGTAGAAACCCCGCATGCCGTGGTTAAGGTATTGCAGGGTGTCGGCGATCACGCTGTCGGCGCGCTGGTCGAAGGCGTATCCCGCGCAGAACTTGCTGAACTCCACGCAGGGCGGGGCGTGCTGGACCGCCTCCAGCGCGATGGGGCCAGCCGCGCCCACGATCACGATGCCGCCAGCAACCTCAATCTCAGCAAACTCCCGGTTGGCCTCGACGAGGATGTTTTCGCCGGCGATGCCATCGCTCAGGTGCGGGCCGAACCGCTCGCGCATGCGGGCGTAGTGCCCGGTGAACCCGACCGAGAGCCCGTTCTCGCCCCGCCACTTGGAACGAGGATGATCGCGGTGGTGGACATCGGCAATGTCCCCCTCGTCAAGACCGGTCACGCCGCCATCGTCAAGGCGCAACGCGGGCACGGCCCGGATGAACTCGGGGGTGTACCAGCTTCGGGGACGCTCGCCGCATTTCAGGGAGGACGTCTGGACCTGGAGCCTGACGATGGTTCCCAGCAGGTCCAGGTCGCCGGTCAGGCCATGAACGGGGGTCGCATCGGTGAATTGGGACACTGAAACCTCGCTGGGATCGAACGACAGGTCGCTCATCGGAGTATACCGGCGTCACGAACCGGGCTTGCGCCGTTCCCGGAAACGGCGAACCCGATCCGCCGTGCCGCACGATGCCGCCGAACAGTAGCGGCGGCTCCCGTTCTTGCTCGCGTCGAGGAAGAATGCCTGGCACGCGGGCGCCTCACATTGCCTCACCCTGGCCAGCCAGTTGCCGGTCAGCACGACCTCCGCGGATTGGCAGATGGGCCACAGCAGCCGGTCCAGATGAGGTCCGGATGGCCATTGCCATTCGAGTTTGGGACCGGCCGGGACGAATCGGCCATGGCTGAGCGCATCCTGATGTTCTCCATTGAACACGTCCAGCGATGCGGATGATGGTTCCTGACCCGAGGTGAGCGACAGGATGATCCCGTAGAGCGACTCCCGCAACGCGACAGCTCGCTTGCGCACAGAGGCGGCTTCACGGGGCTCCTTGCCCGCGGTTCGCAACAGCCGGGTTGCCTCATCTTCCCCGAACATGGCGGCGTGGCGGCACCAGTCGACGATGTTGACGTAGCCGGGCGAAAAGTCGTCGTCAGCCGTGAGATCCGAGTGATCGGAAACCGTGTTCACGAAATCCAGGCACAGGCTCCCGCCGTGCAATGGCCGGAGGGTGCGATGGCGCGTCTCCCTGGGGAGAGCTTCCTTTCCATAGAGTGTCGGCGCGGGCATGATCGAGCGTCCTTAAGGGTAACGACCGAAACGTGCTACGGATGTTAGCAGAATTAGGTCGACAAGATGCGTGTGTGGTAGCGGCAGAGCTTGTCTCTGCCTTGTCTTGGGTCAGCAGAGACAAGCTCTGCCGCTACCAGAAACAATGCTTGTGGGGATGTGCGCGGGTGCGATGCAGCATTTCAGGTGGCGTTCCCGCACCGTTCGACGTTCGCACGTCTCATGCACGGTTCATTGTGGTTGAGCTTCGCTGCCGCAACCGTACAAGATCCTCTCTACCGAGTGTCATGCACAATCATGCGTCACACCCATGTGCGAGTGCCCGTCGTCTCGACTGGTAGACTTCGGCAGCGGTGGGAGACACCATGACGTGGCTCCAGAAGTGTGGTTAAAGGAATTCGTCGTGGCGCAAGCGTTGTCGGTAGACCGGTCGATCTCCCTTTCCAAAACGGATTTCACCAATTACAAGACCTGCGCCGGCTTCGCCTGGCTCGCGAAGCACCGGCCGGAGCACGTCCCGGTCGAAACCGATCCCGGGATCATCCGACGCGCCAGCGCCGGCGATGAGGTCGAGTTGCTGGCGCGGCGGTTGTTCCCCGATGGGGAACTGATCGACACCGAGGACATGGCCGAGGCGGTTGACCTGACGCGAGCCGCGATCGCCGCCGGTGCCGCCAGCCTGTTCCAGGCAACCGTCTGGACCGAGCGCGGTCTGTTCGCCCGGGCCGACGTGCTGACGCGCGCCGGCGACCGCTGGATCCTGAATGAGGTCAAAGCCACCGCCTCGATCAAGTCCGAACACATCGTCGATGCCACGTTCCAGGCGATCGCGTTCATGGAGGCAGGGTTCGACATTGCCGAAGTCCGCCTCATTCACCTCGCCAGGGACTTTCGGAGAGACGGCGAGCCCCAGCCGGAGCAAATGCTCGCCTCGGCCGACATCACGGCCAGGGTGCAACGACGCCTGGTCGCCGTCGACGCCGGGATCGAGCGGGCACGCGCGGTGATCCAGAACCCCGTCCGGCCTGGGGTCTGCCTCTGCGACATGGGGACCCGGGGCCAACGGTGCCCAACCTTCGCCCATTTTCATCCCGAACAGCCGAGCGGCAATACCATCTACGATCTCGGGAGCATCAACAACCAGACGATCGGCGAGGCGATTACGCGGGGCGTGGTCCACCTCGTCGATTGGCCCGCCGAGATCGATCTGCTGCCGCGCCAGCGACTGCAGATCGAGGTGCTGAGGCGGGGCGACGCGCATCTGGACCGGCGTCGGGTGCGCCAGGTGCTGGACCGGATGCGGTTTCCGTTGCACTTCCTCGACTACGAGACGTTCCAGACCGCCGTACCACTGTTCGATGGATGCGGTCCCTGGGCCCAGATCCCGTTCCAGTTCTCCCTCCACGTCGTCGAAGCCGGCGGAACGCTCAGGCATCGGGAGTTCCTGTGGACCGACCGGCGCGAGAGTCCTGTCCCGGTGCTCGTCGACCAGGTCCGGCGAGCGATTGGTCCCACCGGCAGCGTGGTGGTCTGGAACCAGGCATTCGAGAGCGCGCGGAACCGGGAGCTGGCGGAAATGGTGCCCGAGGCCGCCGATTTCCTGCATGGGGTCAACGACCGGATGATCGACCTGATGGATGTGGTGCGAGAGGGCTATTGGGTCCATCCCGATTTCAACGGCAGCGCCTCGATCAAGAAGGTGCTGCCGGTCGTGGCGCCGGAGCTGGCCTACGAGTTCCTGGAGATCGGGGATGGGGCAAAGGCATCCGAACGCTGGTTCGAGGCGGTGATGGGCGATCCGCTCGCGATGACTGACGACGAGCGCCACGTCGTGTTCGATGCCCTGCGGAGGTATTGCCGTCAGGATACCTTGGCTCTGGTCCGCATCCGGGAGCACCTGCGCCACCTGGTCGAGGAGTCGCCCAACATACCCGGCATCTCCGGATGAAGCGAGCCGCGATCAGCGTCGATCGCGGCTCGGTCGAAACGGGATTCCTGGTGGTTATTGCCAGGCGGCGTCTTCCCAGGTGATGAGGTCATCGTCATCGGTGTCGAAATCCGCGGCGGCAGTCTCGGGCGTATTCGGGCGGAATTGTCCGGTGGCGGATTGCGGCACGCAGATCATGACGAAGGCGTCGTCCTGGGCCGTACCCGTAATGTGGCAACGAGCCTCTTTCAGGAACTCTTCGATCTCAACGACAAGGGTCACGGTGTACGTCCTTTCTGAAAGCGATTTCGGGATGGGAAGGGAGCGCCGCGGACGCATGGATGACGATTGCGGCGCCCCGCGGGGTGAAAAGACGGGTTGGAACGACGAGGTCCCGGTTTAGCCCAGGAAGTTGACCGGCGGGCCGAGGAGTTCGATGCCGTGCCGGCTGGCGGCGGCGGTGATGCGCTCGAAATCCACGGGCAGGATGGAGGGATCTACCCCATCCTCCGCCGGATCCCCGGCTTCGGCCAGGAAGTCGTCGAAGCCGCCCGGAACGGTCATCACCAGCAGTTCGAGCGGTAATTCGCTGACCGCCTGGAAGGCATGCGGAACGCCACGCGGCAGCCAGATGAACGCGCCGCTCGACGCTTCCCATTCGGTCTCGCCGCAGACGCCCTTGATTTCGCCATGGAGCACGAAGAAGGCTTCGTCATGATCGGGGTGGATGTGGAGCGGGGTCGATTCGCCGTACTGGTGGGTGAGATGGACCAGGCAGAAGGCGCCGTTCGTTTTGCTCGTTTCGCCGAGGATGCGGGCCTTGCCGCCGGTCAGCCAGAAATCCTTCGAATCCTGGTAGGCGGTGATGTATGGCGCATTGGTGGTGACGGTGGTGGTGAGCATGGGTGGTGGTTCCTCAAGCATTGTCTGAATCGTGGCAACGGCGCTCGCCGGCCTGGCGATTGGCGCCCCAGTGGATCGAGAGGTGCACGCTTCTCGATGTGTCCCAATGCAGAGAGACGCTGGCGTTCGGGAATTGGTTCCCATCCGGCCCGGTGTTCTCATGGATGGGCCTGCCGTGCGTTGTATGGCGTGATGGGACGGCCCGCTGGCGCCCGTCGTTCCGCTCACCGCAGGTTGTCATTCCGAGCTTGCGAGGAATCCTGGTCCTGCCATTAGGTGGTCAAAATTCCTCGCAAGCTCGGAATGACAAAAATCCTGGAGGCGGCACTCACGGTGCCGATCGCCGCCGCGGCGTTCGGGGATCGAAAGATCACGATGTGAGACAACGCACCGGCCATGTGAGCGGCGTAGCGAAAGGGATACGGCGTGCAGGCGTCGACATCGCTCGGGAGTCACGGAGCGTTCCTCAAACTCTGGACCGGCCAAACCGCCGCCCAGCTGGCGGCCCAGATCTCCTTCCTCGCCGTGCCGCTGGTGGCCACGATCATGCTGGACGCCACGCCGCTCCAGATGGGATTGCTGACGGCGGTGGCTTCGCTGCCATCCCTGCTCCTCGGGCTCCACGCCGGGGCGATCGTCGATCGCCGCCCACGCCGCCCGATCATGATCGGCGCCGACCTGATCCGGGCGATCACCCTGGCAGCGATCCCGTTGGCCTGGTGGCTGGACATGCTCTCGATTCCGTTGCTCTGCCTGATCGTGCTCGTTGTCGGGGTGGGATCGCTCTTGTTCGACGTGGCGTACCAGGCGTTCCTGCCGTCGGTGGTCGAGCGCCGGCGCCTCGTCGAGGGCAACAGCAAGCTGGAACTCAGCCGCACCGCGTCCGAGCTGGCCGGTCCGGGGTTGGCCGGGAATCTCATCCAACTCCTGGGGGCGCCGCTGACCCTGCTCGGCAACGCCTTTCTCTATCTGGTGTCGGCGTTGACCATCTGGCGGATTCGGATTCGCGAACAGATCGATGACCAGGATCACGAGCGCGAGGCCGGGATGTGGCGACGGATCCAGGCTGGTCTGGGAATCGTCTGGCGGACGGGTACGCTGCGGGCCGTGGTGGGGACCCGGGGAGTGCTCAACTTCTTCAACGCCATGCTGGAGGCGGTGTTCGTCCTCTATATCGTGCGGGTGCTCGATGTCGGACCTGCCACTCTTGGGCTCGTCTTCAGTGTCGGCGGTCTCGGGTTCCTGGCCGGCGCGCTGCTGCCGTCGTTCGTGAACCAGCGATTGGGCTTGGGCGTGACGACGGTCATGGCGTTGGTGGTGGTTGGGGCGAGTGACCTGCTGGTGCCACTGGCCGAGGGTTCGGGCTGGCTGGTCGTGCCCTTGCTGATCGCCGCGCAATTCTTCTTCGGGATCGGCATGACGCTCTTCAACGTGAACCAGGTGAGCATTCGCCAGGCGGCGGTTCCCGACCACCTTCTTGGCCGCGCGGGGGCCACGGCGCGCTTCGTGGCGATGGGCGTGGTGCCGATCGGGGCCCTGCTCGGCGGTGTGATGGGGGAAACGATCGGGTTGCGGCAGACGCTCGTGCTGGCCGCGATCGGGGAGATTATGGCGGCGGTGTGGCTCTGGTTCTCGCCGGTGCGCGCGATCCGGCAGTTGGCCGACGAGAGCGTACTGGCCGAGGCGACTTGAGATGATTGAGGACGCGTGGCGCCGGCATCGACATCCCGAATCCGGATCAGGAACCCGTTTCCGC
>JACCYX010000421.1 GCA_013696265.1 Chloroflexia bacterium | reverse complement strand
GAGGACGTGACGCGGGAGATCGTGCCGCCATTCGGCGCGGCGCGAACGGTAACGTTTCCCGCGAACTCCATCACGGAAATTCCCCTGGATACCTGAGGACATCGCCCTGGACGGCGAGCCGAATCGTGAAATCCTTGACAAGGGGTCGCGTCATCCGTACGATGCTGATCAACAACTGAAGAGCACTGCCTTATCCTGAGAGGTGGAGGGAATCGGCCCTGTGAAGCCCGGCAGCCTGCAAAGTGCGCCACGATGTCTGTGGACGCCCGCGTAAGGTGCCAACTCCGGCAGAGAGATCTGCGAGATAAGGGATCAGCGATAGCTATCGCTCCCTGCTCGTGTCCGGGAGCTTTTTCATGCTCGCTGACATGCGCGTACCAACCTCTGTTCGACTTCGGCGAACGCGGCCCGGTGCTGACTCCTCCTCCTCTCCACCCCATCGACGGATATGGGCAATTGCTCCCGACCTGACGCATTTCGTCACGAGGGCCGATCCCTGATGATGGACCGACCGGCGCCCAAGCCGCCAAAGACCGCTTCCGACACCACGCGCGGACACCTCCGCGTCGTGCCGCCGATGCCGTCGCCGTCCGAAGATGGCGCGCTCCAAACCATGAACCTCGGCGCCTTTGATCTCGAACTTGGCGGGCACATCGACGACGTAACGCTGGCCTACCGCACCTGGGGCACCCTCAACCCCGAGGGAACCAACGCCGTGATCGTGCTCCACGCCCTGACCGGCGACAGCCTGGCCAGCGGTCCGGGCGGCTGGTGGGAACCGGTGGTCGGCACCGCCCGCCCAATCGACACCGACGCGTCGTTCGTGATCTGCGTCAACGTGCTCGGCGGCTGCTCCGGCAGTACCGGCCCGGCCTCGATCAACCCCGCTACGGGCCGGCCGTGGGCGATGACCTTCCCGCTGGTCACGATCGGCGACATCGTCGCCACCCAACGCCGGCTGGTCGAGCGGCTCGGCGTCACGAAGCTGATCGCGGTCGGCGGCTCGATCGGCGGCTTCCAGGCCCTGGAGTGGGCCACCCGGAACGGCGACCTGGTACGCGGCGCGCTGGCGATCGCCGCCGGCGGCTCCCTGAGCGCGCTCGGCATCGCCACCCACAGCGAAATCGGGCGGCGGGCGATCATGGCCGATCCCGCCTGGCAGAACGGCGAGTATCACGAAGCGCGCACGTTCCCCACCAGCGGCTTGGCGATCGCCCGGATGGCGGCGATGACGACCTACCACAGCCGGGAGAGCCTCGGCAGCCGGTTCGGCCGTTCGACCGCCAGCCGCCCGGTACTCTACCCCGCCTTCGGACCCACCTTCGATGTCGAAGGCTACCTCCACTACCACGGCGAGGCGCTGGTGCGGCGGTTCGACCCCAACTCCTACCTCTACCTGACGCGGGCGATGGACCTCTACGACGTCGCCCGCGACGGCGGCGCCGACCACTGGCTCGGCCGGATTTCTTCGCCCATCCTGTTGGCCGGCATCTCAAGCGACTGGCTCTTCGCCCCGGAGGAGATCCGCACCCTCCGCGATCACCTGCGCTACCTCGGCCGCGACGTGACCTACGCCGAAATCGAGTCGCCGAACGGGCACGACGCCTTCCTCAAAGATTGGGACCAACTCAACCCGTTGATCGAATCGTTCATCGCCCGGATCGAGCGCAATGCGGCCGGGGAGGCGATGTGTACCGGTCACGGCAGCCCACCGTGAACAACAAATCCGGGCCCTGAATCTTCACAAGCACGCCGGCAAACGGAACGTATCCCATCGAAAGGACATCATTCGTGGCAGAAGAACCCCAGAAAACGCTCGGATTCGAAACGCTCGCCCTTCACGCCGGCCAGACCGCCGACCCCACCACCGGGTCGCGGGCGGTCCCGATCTACCAGACCACCTCGTACCAGTTCAACAGCACCGAGCACGCCGCCAACCTCTTCGGGCTCAAGGAATTCGGCAACATCTACACCCGGATCATGAACCCGACGACCGACGTGCTGGAGCAGCGGATCGCCCAGCTCGAAGGCGGGGTTGCCGGCCTGGCCTTCGCCTCCGGCCAGTCGGCGGAGACGCTGGCGATCCTCAACCTGGCCCGGGCCGGCGACGAAATCGTCTCGACCACCAGCCTCTACGGCGGCACCTACAACCTCTTCCATTACACGCTGCCGAAGCTCGGCATCACCGTCAAGTTCGCCGATTCGAACGCCGAGGCGGTCAAGGCCGCGATCACCGACAAGACGAAGGCGGTCTATTCCGAATCGGTCGGCAACCCGGACCTGCTCACGCTCGACATCCAGGCGGTTGCCGATGTCGCCCACGAGGCGGGCGTGCCGCTCATCATCGACAACACAATCCCTTCGCCCTACCTGGTCCAACCGATCAAGCACGGGGCCGACATCGTCATCCACTCGCTGACCAAGTTCATCGGCGGGCACGGTACCTCGATTGGCGGCCTCGTCGTCGATGGCGGCAACTTCGACTGGGCCACCAACCCCCGGTTCAAAGAGGAGTTCGTCGATCCCGATCCCAGCTACCACGGCCTCAGCTTCTCGCAGGCGCTGGGCAACATCGCCTTCATTATCAAGCTGCGGGTGCAGGGGCTGCGCGACATCGGGGCCGCGATCAGCCCGTTCAACTCGTTCCTGATCCTGCAGGGCGTGGAAACGCTGCCGTTGCGGATGGAGCGGCACAGCCAGAACGCGCTTCAGGTCGCGCGCTTCCTGAACGAGCACCCGAAGGTGTCGTGGGTCAACTACCCCGGCCTGCCGGGCCACCCCGCCTACGACACGGCCAGCAAATACTGGCAGCACGGCCTCTACGGCGCAATCCTCGGCTTCGGCGTGAAGGGCGGCGTGGATGCCGGCCGCAAGCTGGTCGAGAGCGTCGAAATCTTCTCGCACCTCGCCAACATCGGCGACGCCAAGTCACTCATCATCCACCCGGCGACCACCACCCACTCCCAGCTCTCGGAGCAGGAGCAGGCGTCGACCGGCGTCACGCCCGACTACATCCGGCTCTCGGTCGGCCTGGAAACCGTCGGCGACCTGATCGCCGATCTCGAACAGGCCCTCGACAAGGTGTAACAGCAACGAACGGGCTGGCCGATCGGCCAGCCCATCACTCCCCGGCCGCGAAATCCGGGCAGCCCACCAACTGGGTGCGGGCCGGCTATGTCGGCCACAAGCACACCAATGGCAGCAAGATCCACCTGGCGGTCGATATTCCTGGCCACCTGCTAGCGCACCACGTCACTCCGGCCGACGACTACGATCCGGCGCAGGTGGCGACGCTGGCCGCATACCTCTGCGTTCCGAATATGGATGTTCTTGATTCTGTGCGGACCTTACTCGATGTCTGCTACCGCATTGTGCCGCATCGTGGGATGAGCCAGGCAGTCAGCGACGATAGCATCTATGGCAAGAGCATGCGGATCCACAATTCGGCAAGCCAGTGCTCGAATCGCTCGGGCGGCCAGCCGCGCTCCTCGACCAGCAGCAGATAAAACTCGGGCGCGTTGGTCGCCCACACTAGGTCT
>JACCYX010000393.1 GCA_013696265.1 Chloroflexia bacterium | reverse complement strand
ACCCATTTCGTCATTCCGAGCTTGCGAGGAATCCCTCCGCGAAGCGGATGCGCGTCAGCGCATGTTCATGGTGTCTCGAACATTGGCAACGGCTTGCCCTGATGCACCGGCTGCGCCGGAAGCGCTTCGCGCAGGGATGTCTCGCTGGCGCTCGACATGACGATCTGCGCTCGACACGTTCCCGGGGTCGCCAAGGTTGTCATCTATACTTGTCATTACCGCACGACCGTCGACGTTCGGCGTCGTGAAGCATTGCTCGCCATCGATTGTGGACTTTCCTATGCAGGACATCATCGAGCGAATCCTGGACATCGCCTCCGGACTCGGCTTCTTCCTGCCGATCGCGGTCATCATCCTGGCCAACCTCTTCAGCCGGAAGAACAAGACTCAACCAGCCGAGCAACAACATCCCCAGCGAACCACGACCCAATCGTCGCGGCCACAGCGAACGCCCCGGCCAACCATGCAACCGATGCCGTCGTTCCCGAACGGACCGGCGACCTGGATGGACATGGGCCCTCCGCGGCCCGCGCCAACGCCACCAGTCAGGCAACCAGCGGCTCCCCGCGAGCGCTCGAATTGGGGTTCCACTTTCGATGCCAACGATGCCGCCCATGACGATCGGGCGCTCCGCTGGGGTTCAGCATTCGACGACAACGACGCCGAGAAGCGTGACCATGCGCTCCAGTGGGGCTCGGCCTTCGACCAGGAACGCGGGCGGACCAAATGGGGCTGGGACGACGCGGAGTGGGGCTCCGGGTTCGCCAGGAAGAAGGATTCCGAACCCCGGATCACGATCGGGTAGTGATGAAGGACCGGGACTCGGCAGCCCTACCCCACCCACCACCGGCGTGGAATTGGTAGGGGCGGATCCCACGCTTCGCTCTGGACAGGCTCTGGATCGACCACGAAGGACGGCTGGGCGACCCGGATCTTGTCGATCCTGTCGTCCGCCCGGTGGTTGGGCAAAACGAATCCTGCAGTGCTGCACACGGGGCGGACACCCTAACCCGCAACACGGAACACCGCATTCACCAACACACGGGCGGACACCCTGGATCGCGGCTGGCCAGATCCGGTATGCGATCGGGGTCCGCCCCTACGTGCGTCGGTGGCGCATCCATCACACCCTAGTTTTCGGCGTAGCTGCCGAACTGTGTCCACAGCTCCTCGGCATCGCGCAGTCGGGCGGCGATGCCCGGTTGGGTGCGGGCCGCGACCTCTTCGAGGATGGCGTTGACCAGGCTCGCCCCCGGCGCGAACGACGGCATCAGCCGCAGGATGCCGGTGCGGGCGATCAGG
Organism: Chloroflexia bacterium; assembly: GCA_013696265.1. Classification (GTDB taxonomy): domain Bacteria; phylum Chloroflexota; class Chloroflexia; order Thermomicrobiales; family UBA6265; genus JACCYX01. Next base: position 3,816 of record JACCYX010000393.1, on the reverse strand, counting down.
GTCCGGTCGGCGGCGCGGGCGGCCGGGCTCGAGCGGTGGTCGGTGAGGGCGATCGTTGTGGCGCCGACCGAGCGGGCGTGACGCAGCACGTTGACCGTCATCCGGTCCACTCGCCGAAAACTGACCGCAACCACCACATCTCCCCTTTCCAGTCCAAGCAATTGATCCGGCACGTCACCGGCTTCCTGGTTCAGGAGGCGGGCGTCGGGCAGCACCAGCCGCAGCCCCATCGCCAGCATCAGGGCCAGGCCATGTGATCCCCGCTCACCGAAGACCAGCACCCGCCGCGCCCCGATGAGAGACTCGACGACCGCCTGAATTTCTTCCGATGAAAGGTCCTCCGCCATTTCCCGGATCCGCTCGGCATCGTCGAGCATGACGTGCCGGGCCAGACTTTCGCGCTCGGCCGCGTCCGGTTCGAGCGGTGCCAGCCGGTCCTGGACCGGGGCGACGAACCGCGCCCGGAGGTGGCGCTGCAGGTCGGGGAAACCCGTGAAACCAAGCGTCTGCGCGGCCCGCGTGATCGTCGACTCGCTGACGTTGATCGCCTCGGCCAGTTGCGGCGCGGAAACAACCGCACCGTAGCGGGTATCCGCCAGCAAGCGGTCGATCGCCCGCCGTTGGCCGACCGACAGCTTGTCGTAGTGGAGGTCGATCGCGCGATCGACCTCCGACAGGCCGGCCGGATCGATTGCCGGTTGCCCCACTCCTTCAGCAGTCGATCGCTTGAGCGAGAACGTCGTCATGTCTGGTCCTGCTTACCAGCGCGGGAGCTTCCGCTCCCAAGCCGGATCGACGGTTCGCCGCATGTGACCGGCATCGTCACGGTCCCGGTAGGGGATGCGCTGGAATCGCTCGTGTCCCCGCGCCAGCGCGTCGCGGTCGATCTCGAATCCCAGGCCGGGGATCGTCGGGACCGTCACGCATCCATCATGGAAGGCGACCTTGCCGCCCACAATGATCTCGTCGCCCTCATCCAGCCACGGATAATGGGTGTCGGCATCATACGTCAGGTTCGGGATCGCCGCCGCCAGGTGCGTCATCGCCATCAGCGACACGCCGAGGTGGGAGTTGGAGTGCATGCTCATCCCGATCCCGAACGTGGAGCAAATCCGGCCAAGCTCGACCGTGGCCCGCAAGCCGCCCCAGTAGTGGTGATCGCCGAGGATCACCTGCACGGCGTCCTCGCGCACCGATTCCGGGATGTGGGAGAAGGCGGTCACGCACATGTTGGTGGCGTTCGGGATGTCGACACCCTCGGCCAGCAGCCCGTGCCGGACGGCGGCCATCCCGCCGATCCCGAACGTCGGGTCCTCAAAGTACTCGAGGTCGTCGGCGAGTTCCTTGCCGACGCGGATCGACGTCTCAACCGTCCAGGCCGTGTTCGGGTCGATTCGGAGCGGTACGCCGGGGCCGAACGCCACCCGCAGGGCGCGGATCGCGGCGATCTCGTCGTCGGGCGGAAAGACGCCCGCCTTGAGCTTGATGCTCTTGAAACCGTACCGGTCGATCATCTGTTGGGCCTGGGCGACCACGCCCTCCGGGGTCATCGCCTCGCCGTAGACGTCCTCGCGCTCGTCTACCCCCTCCCCGCCGCCGCCCGCGTGCTTGTAAAAGAGGTAGGCGCTGAACGGAACGGTGTCCCGAACCCTGCCGCCGAGCAACTCGGCGACCGGCAGCCCCAGCGAGCGCCCCGTGAGATCGAGCGCCGCGACCTCGATCGGGCTGAAAGTGCGCGGAAGCGCGGTCTTAACTTTCGCCGGACTGAGGTCGAAGTTCTTCAGCACCGGATCGGGGCGGTTCTCGGGATCGGCGTCGAGGTGGGTGGCGACGATCTCGTAGAGCCGCTGCTGGGTGGCGGCGTCGCACGCGATGATTTCCGGGCGGAGCCGTTGCAAGTCCTCGTGCATCTGGGTCGAGTAGGCGGCTTCGCCGAACCCGGATTCCCCATCCTCGCCGACCAGTTCCACGATCAGCCGGTTGACGTAGGGCTCGTGGATGCCCGGCGCGTTGCGCAGCGGAGCATCGGCGATGGCGACCGGCGTGACGATCATGTCCGCAATCTTCACAGAGTTCCCTTCCTATCATTTGTCATTTCGAGCTTGCGAGAAATCCCTGTGCGCAGCGAAGCGATAGCACTCGGCGGCGCAGCCGGCGCTTGGTGCAAAGGTCGTCAGGTCAGCCTGCGGCCGAAGCGCTTCGCGCAGGGATTCCTCCTTCGTCGGAATGACGGTGGTATTGGAGACAAGCTGCTCAATGATGCACCCGCCACCCTCTCCATCACGCGCCGCCCCGGAGTTTCGGGTTGAACGCGGCGCGCAGGCCGTCGCCGACCAGGTTGAAGCCGAGCACCGTGAGAAAAATTGTCAGGCCGGGCACGATCGAGAGCCAGGGCGCGATTTCGAGATACTGGTAGCCCGATTGCAACATCCCGCCCCACGACGCCTGCGGCGGCCGCACTCCCACCCCCAGGAAGCTCAGGCTGGCCTCGGCCAGGATGCCGTACGAGGCCAGTAGCGCGAACTGGACGATTACGGGCGAGAGGCAATTGGGGAGGATATGGAAGACGATCAGGCGTAGCGTGCTCGCTCCCGAGGCGCGGGCAGCCTCGATGTATTCCTGCTCCCGCACCATCAGGGTGCTGGCCCGAGCCAGGCGGGCCATCGTCGAAAACGAGACGATCGCGATCGCGAGCAGGATGCTGGTGATGCTCGGCTCGAAGACCGCGGCGATCGCCAGCGCCAGGATCAGCGAGGGGAAGGCCAGCATGCCGTCGGTGAACCGCATCACCACTTCATCCACCCAGCCGCCGAAGTAGCCGGTGGAGATGCCGACGACGACCCCGATGAACGTCGTCAGCAGGGTCGCGCCGAAGCCGACCTGCAACGAGACGGTGCTGCCATAGAGGAGGCGACTGAGAATGTCCCGCCCCAGCTCGTCGGTGCCGAGCGGGTGGTCCCAACTCGGACTGGCGAGCACCGTTGAGAAATCCCCGAAGTTGGGGTCGTACGGGGAGATCAGCGGGGCGAGCACCGCCATGAGCACCGCCGTGACCACCAGCACCAGACCGAAGGGGGCGAGCCGGGTCTGGAAGAACGCCCGGCTGCTCATCCGCCAGAGTGAGACCGGCTTGCGCTCGGCGTTCATTAGCCCCGGATTGCGCGGCGGCGCGGCCTCCAGCAGGGTCAGTTCCGGTGCGCTCATGAGTAGAGGATCCTCGGGTTGAGGGCGGCGTAGCAGACATCCGTAAGCAGGTTGGCGACCACCACCATGACCGCGGCGAAGAGCACCGTCGCCTGCAGCACCGGCAAGTCACGCGAGAGGATCGCGTCGACGGTGGCCCGGCTCAGGCCCGGTAGCCCGAACATCGTCTCCACGATCACCGACCCACCGAGCAGGTTCCCGATCTGGAGCCCGATCATCGTCACCACTGGAATCATCGCGTTCTTGAAGGCGTGCCGGAAAACGACGCGCCGGTTGGTGAGCCCCTTCGCCTGGGCGACGGTGACGTACGACGTCCGCAACTCCTCGATCAGCGAGGAGCGCAGGTGGCGCATCAGCGAGGCGGCGCTGGCCGTGCCCAGCACCAGCGAGGGCATGATCAGCAGCTTCAGCGCCCCGAGCGGGTCTTCCGTGAAATAGACCCAGCCGGAGGGCGGCAGCCAGCTGAGGCGCAGCGAGAAGAGCAGGATCAGCAGCATCGCCAGCCAGAAGCTCGGCATCGCCACCCCAGCCACCGCCAGCACGGTCACGACCTTGTCGACCAGCGAGCCGGGCCGCATCGCCGAAATCACTCCGGCCGGAATCGCGATCACC
>JACCYX010000324.1 GCA_013696265.1 Chloroflexia bacterium | reverse complement strand
GCCGGCCGGTACACCGGTCGCCACACCCGCGGCATAGCTCGCAGAACCTCCCAAGGAGCCAAGCACCCCATGACCGCGCGACCTGAATCCCGCATCGACCACGCGACAACCGGCACTACGTCCGTCTCACACTGGCGCGCGGTGTTGCGCGGCCTCGGCGATGGGAGCCTGGGGTCCGCCCTCACCGTGAGCCCGGTAACTGGCGCCGGACCGGAGGACGCCGCCGCGGACGCGCAGCCTGGCATCGGCGCGTGGAGCGCGACTGACTCCGAGGCGGGCACGCGGATCACCAGCGGGCCCGCCGACGCGATCGGCGCCCCCGACGCGGGTATCTCCGCTTCCTGACCATCGACTTCAGGGCTGCGCCAATTGGCGGGTACGGGTATACTGGGTATCCAGAACATGCGTTCTGGATACCCAGTCGTACGTCGACGAGAGGACATGCCAATGGCCAGCAACGACCTTCCCGAGCAGAGCCAGAACCCCGTCAAGGATCCGGAAGATTGGTCCACCGGCGGCGAGCCGATGACCGGGCCTCAGGCCTCCTACCTCCAGACGCTGCTTCAGCAGGCGGGCAAGCCGGAGTCGGAATTCGATCCTGGCCTGACCAAGGCCCAGGCGTCGGAAATGATCGATCGGTTGCAGAAGGAAACCGGGCGGGGCACGCTGGACCAGTCGTAACAAGGCACAGCAAAGCCGGCGGTAGCGGTTGATTGGAGATTTGTCCTGAAACCGTTTTCCTTCCTCTCCGGGAATCTGCGCGGCTGGTCCACGCCGGAACAGGACGGGGACCATGCGTGGCGCTTTCGGGCGCCGCGCTACGCCGCGCTGCTCCGGGACCGTGCCCCGCACCTCGTTGGGTTCCAGGAATTCCAGGATGGCAACCTCGCTGACCTGCAACCCGCCCTGCCCGCGCACGACTGCGCGCTCGGCCACGAGTGCGGCGCCGGTCAGTACGTGCCGGTCTTCTGGGACACCCGGCGCTTCGACCGGAGCCGGGTGGAGAGCTTCTGGCTCAACAACTGGCGGGAGACGAAGGCCATCGGTTGGGACGCGAGCAATGAACGGGCCGCAACCTGCGTGGAACTCAGAGACCTCCAGGCCGAACGAACGGTGCTCGTCATCAACACGCACCTCGATCACGTTGGCGAAGTGGCAAGAGTCCGGGGGGCGCAACTGATCCTGGATTTCCTGGAGGAGTGGCCGGAAGAAACGCCGATGATCGTGATGGGCGATTTCAATTCCAGCCCGTATCGTCCCATCCGCCGGACCCTGTTTACGGCGCGCACCTACGGGCTCTTCGCCCAGGCGGGATTCATGGATGCCTACCGCTCCGTCAGCGGCACCTGGCCGCCCCCCGCCACCTTCCACGATTACCAGGGCGCGGCGTATGTTCCCGACGAATATGGCACCTGGTACATCGACTGGCCAATGACGCGCAACCTGCGCGTGCTCTCGGCCGAAATTATTCAGAATCCGCTAGAGACACCGCCCCTCAGCGACCATTACCCCGTCACGGCGGTCGTCGCCTACACCGGAGAATCATGATCTTCAGGTAGGTGGAATGCATGGCGCACAATGGTTTCTACAATGGCACAAAATTCCTCTCAAGCGCGGAAGCCATCAATGGTCTCGGATACGATCTCTTCACGGGCAGCGTTTCTGGAGAACGCAGCCGCCATGCAAGGAGCAGGAATGAAAAAGGTCATCGTGTTCGACGTCAACGAAACACTCCTGGACGTAAGCGCTCTCGATCCCATCTTCGTCCGCATCTTTGGCGATCCAAATGTGCGGCGCGAGTGGTTCGGGCAGATGCTTCAGTCCGCATTCGTCTCGACAATTACCCAGACCTACCGCGATTTTGGCTCGATCGGCATGAGCGCCCTGGCGATGGTGGCTGAGCGCCACGGAATTGCGCTCGGCGAGGAGGATCTGCCGGCGCTCGGCGCCGGAATGCGGCAGTTGCCTCCTCATCCGGAGGTCCGGCAGGCGATGGAGCGATTGCACGAAACGGGGTATCGCCTGGCGACCTTGACGAACTCCACGGCGGCGGTCTGCGAGGCACAGCTTTCCAACGCCGGCCTGCACGACCTTCTGGAGCGGATGCTCACCGCCGATTCCATCCGGCGGCTGAAACCCGCTCCAGAACCGTATCGAATGGCCGCCGAACGGTTCGATGTGGGGATCGAATCGGTTCGCCTGGTGGCCGCGCACACATGGGATATCGCCGGCGCATTGCATGCGGGATGTGCCGCGGCCTTCGTCGCGCGGCCCGGCCAGGTCCTCGATCCTGCCGGTGCTCAGCCCGACATCATCGGGACGAACCTGGCCGATGTCGCCGAGCAAATACTCATGGCCGACCGTTGACGTTGCCGTACGGCGTCAATATCCAACCGGAGCGCCAGCGATCGATTGTCATTCCGACGACGACGGAATGACCTCTGTTCACCACGCCGGCTCGCGGCTGGAGAGTCAACCTGGCGCCCGCCAGTCCTACCCCAGGGAATGTTTTGGGATGCGGGTGTCGAGCCAGTCGAGCATGAACGCGATGACGGCCTCGCTTTCGACCTCGTTGAAGATTTCATGCTTCATCCGGGGCCAGAGCATGAGCGTCTTGTCGGTCGATCTCGACCGTTCATGGAAACGCCCGGTGCCGCGGGGGCTGGTGAGCGTGTCGTCGGCGCCGTGCATCGCGAGGTAGGGCAGGCGCAACGTGGTGGCCCGGGCCAGGGCATCGGCCCCGGCGTCCGACATCTCGACCGCCGTCCGCATCCGGGTCTTGCCGTGGTAGTTGAGGGGATCGTCC
>JACCYX010000318.1 GCA_013696265.1 Chloroflexia bacterium | reverse complement strand
CCACCAACTCGGGCCAAATCAAGACCGGGGCTCCCTCCCGCGTCGATCGCGTCGCCAAGTACAACCAGCTCCTGCGCATCGAGGAAGAACTCGGCGATGCCGCGATCTATCCGGGACGAAAGGCGTTCCGGGCGTAAACCACCGCGACTCCGTACGGGCGGACCTGATTCGACCGCATCCGGGCGGGCCAACGATCCTTCACTGTCGATCCCGGTCCGCCCCTAAGAATTCTGGTTCCATCGGCGGTCCGTATAACCATTGACGGAAACCGTACGGGCGGACCTGATTCGACCGCGAACCATGTCTAGCGAACCACCGTCTCGTCGAATCTGTTGTCCGCCCGCGCAGGACGGGATCGCGCTACCGGGCCGAGACAAGCTCGGCATCCCTACGAAATGTCGCTGGCTGGTGCCCCGATCAGGCTCGGCTGGTCCATCGACGGTGGCGGGTCGATGCCGAGGAGATCGAGCACTGTCGGGGCAATCGCGCTCAGTACCGCCCCGTCGCGGAGCGAGGCGTGCCGCAGCGGCGAATCCTCCGGTGCCACCAGGATCACCGGGACCGGATTGGTCGTGTGGGCCGTGTAAGGCCCACCCGTGACCGAGTCGATCATCTGCTCGGCGTTACCGTGGTCGGCGGTGACGATCGCCGTACCACCCGCCCGATTGAGCGCCGTGAGGATCAGGCCGATAGAGGCATCGACCGCTTCCACCGACGCCACCGCGGCCGGGATGACCCCGGTGTGACCGACCATGTCGCAGTTTGCGAAGTTGACGATGATGAAATCGTACGCACCCGCTTCGATTGCCGCGACAACTCCCGCGGCGACCTCCGGGGCGCTCATCTCGGGCTGCAAGTCATAGGTTGCGACCTTCGGCGAAGGCACCACGCGACGTTCCTCGCCGGGGAACGGTTCCTCCCGTCCACCGTTCAGGAAAAATGTGACGTGCGGGTATTTCTCGGTTTCCGCCGAATGGAACTGCGTCTTTCCGGTCTCGCTGATGACCCGCGCCAGCGGGAACTCGACATCGTGGGGCGGAAAGGCGACGTGAACCGGCAAGGTGGGGTCGTAGGTGGTCAGCGTCGTGACGTTGCCGGGAATCGCGTAGTGGACCCGGTCGAACTCCGCGAAATCTGGCGTCGAGAGCGCCGCCGTAAGTTGGCGGCTCCGGTCCGAGCGGAAGTTGAACAAGATGATTGAGTCGTAGGGACCGATCCGGTGGGTGGAACCATCGGGTCCGGCGATCACGGTTGGATCCACGAACTCGTCGGTGACATCGAGCGCGTACGAGGTGTCGATTGCGGTCACGGCCGAGGTTGCCTGCGGTCCTTCCCCCAGCGCGATCGACTCGAATGCCAGCGCGGTGCGCTCCCAACGGTGGTCGCGGTCCATCGCGTAGTAGCGCCCGCATACCGAGGCGATTCGGCCGATCCCAAGGTGCAGCAATTTGCTCTCCACATCGGTCAGCGCGTCGCGGCCGCTGGTCGGCGAGGTGTCCCGGCCATCGGTGAAGGCGTGCACGAGCAGGCGCTCGACCCGGTGGTGCTTCGCCAGGTCGAGCAGTGCGTGCAAGTGGCGCGTATGGCTGTGGACGCCGCCATCGCTCACCAGTCCCATGAGGTGGACGGTTCCGCCGCCGTCCCTGGCGGCGGCGAGCGCCCGTTCGAGGACCTCGTTCCCTGGCAGGTGGCCGTCGCGGATCACCTTGTCGAGGCGGGTGATCCACTGGTAGACGATGAACCCGGCCCCGATGTTGAGGTGGCCGACCTCGGAGTTGCCCATTTGCCCGTCAGGGAGTCCAACCGCCTCGCCGGACGTCTGGAGCGTAGCGTGGGGATACCGCTCGAACAGGCTGTCCAGCACCGGTGTGTGGGCCAGCGTGACGGCGTTGCCCGGTCCATCCGGTGCGACGCCCCAGCCGTCCAGGATCGCCAGCAGAATTGGCCGCTTCGGTTCGGTCATCGGTTTCCCCTCTCCCGGTGTGCTGGCTTCGTTCCTCATGTAGTCATGGTCCCATGTTCCGGTTCGAGAAAGCGACTGTACGAGTCGCTCCATGCGACAATGCCTGTCGCGAAAGTACCGTTTTGGAATGACCAACGAGGGGAGCAGACATGGCCACGTACCAGGTATCGCTTATTCCAGGGGACGGCATCGGCCCTGAGGTTGCCGAGGCAACGCGCCGGATTCTGGAAGCGACCGGAATCGGTTTCGAGTGGGACTACTGCGACGCGGGCCTGGACGCCCTCGAAAAGCACGGCGACGTGCTGCCGAAGGCCACACTGGACTCGGTGCGGAAGAACGGAATTGGCCTCAAGGGCCCGATCACGACCCCGGTCGGCAGCGGGTTCCGCAGCGTCAACGTCGGTCTGCGCCAGGCGCTGAACCTCTATGCCAACCTCCGGCCCGGCAAGACGATTCCTGGCGTGCAGGCGGCGTTCGACAACATCGACCTCGTGATCGTTCGCGAGAACCTGGAAGACACGTACGCCGGCGTCGAATTCGACACGGGCACTCCGGAAGCGGCCGAGGTGATCTCCGCGATCAATTCGCGCAGCCAGAAGCAGATCGCCGCCAACGCCGCGATCACGATCAAGATGATCACGCCCGAAAATTCGCGCCGGATCGTGGAGTACGCGTTCGACTACGCGCGCAAGAACAAGCGGAAAAAGGTCACGGCCGTCCACAAGGCCAACATCATGAAGTTTTCCGATGGCCTTTTCCTGCGCGTGGCCCAGGAAGTCGCAGCCGAGAATCCGGACATCCAGTTCGAGGACCGGATCGTCGATAACATGTGCATGCAGTTAATGCAGAAGCCGGACCTCTACGACGTGCTCGTGATGCCGAATCTCTACGGGGACATTGTGAGCGACCTCGTGGCTGGCATGATCGGTGGCCTCGGCGTGGCGCCGGGCGGCAACATCGGCACCGAGGCAGCGGTCTTCGAGCCGATCCACGGCTCGGCGCCGAGCCACGCCGGCAAGAACGAGGCGAACCCGATGGCGATGACGCTTTCTGGCGCGCTCATGCTCCGGCACCTGGGCGAGATCGCCGCCGCCGAGCGGGTCGAAGGCGCCGTCGCGGCCGTCGTCGGTGAGGGCAAGGACGTGACGTACGACCTTCGCGAGGACCGCGATCCCTCGAAGGCGGCGACCACCTCGGGCATGGCCGACGCGATCATCGCGAGGCTATAAGGGAGTTCCGCGGCTCATTGCCCATGGTCGGTCAGCCGGTGCCGCGTTCTGGCGGTGGTCCCAGGATTTCGACGTTGAACCGTTCGGCGGCCGCCATCACCATCTCCAGATCCCAGGGCGCGTCTGGTGGAAGTTCGCGGCGCGGGGCCGGCGTGCCGATTGCGCGGTAGAAGGCCCCATGTTGCGACGTCGTCAGGATCAGGTAGTGGGCGCGTTCGGATTCCACCCGGAACGCATGCGGTTCGCCCTTGGCGATGTGAACGAATGCGCCGGCTGTCGCGTTGATTGGCCCCGAATCGCCGAGGTGAAAAACGAGTTCCCCATCGATGATGTAGAAGCTCTCCTCATCGTCAACGTGCCGGTGCAAAGGCGTGCCTTGCGACCTGGGGGCCAATTCGTCGACGAGCGCGAACGAACCGCCCGTCAGTTCGGAAGTCGCCTTGAACGTCGTAAGGCATCCAAGGCTCCAAACCGCTTCGCCGTCATTCTCGTGCAGCACGTAGGAATTCGAAGATTCGCCCATGTGCCAAACCTCCTGAAGTTAACCGAGGGAGTCGCCCACCGCCATGTCGCCCCATTTTACCGGAGTGAAAACCGGATTCCGCCGCCCCATGCCCCGGTCATTTTCCGCCGTGAAACCCCAGACACTCAGCCAGTGCCGTTTCCTTGACGCCCACGAACAGCCGCCCATATACTTTGCTGCGGCCCGGACCGTCGGTGCGTGCTGTGCCGACGTAGCTCAATTGGCAGAGCAGCTGTTTTGTAAACAGCAGGTTGCGGGTTCGAGTCCCATCGTCGGCTCCG
>JACCYX010000317.1 GCA_013696265.1 Chloroflexia bacterium | reverse complement strand
TGCTGGTCGACATGTCGATCCACCACTTCGACATGATCCGGGCGATGCTCGGCGCGAATGCCGCGCGCGTCTACGCCCAGACCTGGCATGTGCCGGGTGGCAACTTCGAGTTCGACGCGGCGGCGTCGGTCCTGATCGCGATGGACGACGGCGTGGTGGTCTCCTACATGGGGAACTGGGCGGCCTATCCGCCGGAGACGTCGTGGAACGGCGCGTGGGAAATCATTGGTGAACGCGGCCGGATCGTTTGGGCCGGCGGAGACCTCAATGAGGCCGAGATTTCGGTGCATGGGTGGGGACAGGACCTGGAGCGAGTGCCACTGGTGGAGTTGGCCAAGGGCGGGCAACTCGGCCTGCTCGAAGCGTTCGCCCAGACCATCGCGTCAGGAACGCAGCCGGAAACCGCCGCCGCCGACAACGTCGAGAGTTTGGGGATCGTCTTCGCGGCGGTCGAATCGGCGGAAACCGGCACGGTTGTGCGCCTGGACCGGTAGCTTCCGTCGGAGTCGACAACGCTTACGGGCGAATCCCACAATTGCCCCTCAACTGGTCGCGCTGGTGTAGCGGCGCACCCCGCCTCGCCAAGCGAGATTGGCCACTACGACCATGGCAAGCGACGCGCTCGCGGCCAGCGCGAACGCGCCAACATTGACGCCCTGGGTGAGGGCCTGGGCCGGAAGGGTCGAGACCAGCGCCATTGGCAGGATGTAAGTCAGGGCGGCCCGTACCGGCTGGCGGTAGATCGAAACGGGGTACCGGCCAAGCTGCCAGACCGCCATGTAGAGCACTTCTGGCTGGAACGCGGGCGCCCAGAATGTCAGGCTCGCGAGGGCTACGCGCGATGCCCATGTGAACACGACGGCGCCAACGAGCAAGCCGCACCAGGCCAGCACACCTGGCGCACCCGGCATTCGGTCGAGGACGCCCGCGCCCAGCCCGACCACCACCAGCCCGGTCAGGACCTGGGTCAGCCCGAGGGGGGCGCAGGTGCCGAGACTGACGAGGATGATGCTCGGCACCGGCCGGAGCAGCACGTCGTCGAGCCTGCCTTCGATCACCTGGTTCTGGAACCAGCCGAGATTTGGCTCGATACATGTCCAGAGCACGCCGCCAACGACCAGCCACGTGCCGAAGAGCACGATCGCCTCCGCTTGGCTCCATCCACCGAGCGTGTCGGTCCATTCGTAGATCACGCCAAGCACGGCCAGGCCGGTTGCATTGGTCAGGAGGTTGCTGAGGACATCGAAGAGCAGGTTGGTGCGATAGGCGAGATTGCGGCGCAGGGACATGGAGAAGATTGCAACGGCGAGCCGGAGCGCTTTCATCGATCAACCTCCTACCGCAACGTAGCGGCGCAGGCCCACCCGCCAGACGGCTCCCGCGACCGGGACGAAGACGGCCAGCCACAGGAGCTGGAATCCATACCCCTCCACGACCTGCTGCCCGGTGAGAGTTCCGCTGGTGATTTCCGCCGGAAACCCGAGCATCGCACGGAACGGAAGCGCTTCCCCCAGCGGGCGAACGGACTCGGGGAGGAGCATGACTGGCGCCGCCACGCCCCCGAGCAAGAAGATCATGGCCGATCCAAAATCGGTGACGCCACCGGCCTGCTGCCCCCAGAGCGCCGACAAGGCAAGGATGTAGACGAACAGGAAGCGCAACACGGCCGCCAGCACCAGCGCCGGGATTGCCAGCAGGACATCGCGCCCCGAAAAGCTGATGCCGGTGACGACCATGACCACGGCAACGATCGGCAGCCCGGCCAGGAGGTGCCAGGCGCGGGCTGCGAGACTTTCGCCGATGGGCGAGAACGCGAAGGGGTGGGGCTTCAGGAGGTCGTCGTTCAATCCGCCGTCATAGATATGCATGCTGACGGAGTAGTACTCCTGGGAGATGGTGGCGAGCTGCACGACCAGGAGCGCGAGGTAGTAGTGCGAGATGCCGGCCTGGCCGGGCAGGGCCGCCGACCACACGGCCAGCCCGAGCAGGGGTGTAATCGACTGGTTGATGACGAGCGTGTAGAGGAAGCTGCGAAAGGCCATCCAACCCAGGAAGGATCGCTTGCCATAGGCCAGGACCAGGATGATCGTCCGCCTCATGCGACACCCTCCCGGTACACGCGGTCGATCACGCTCTCGAGCGGTGGATCGACGACGGCAAGGTCAACCACCGGGAGGTCGGAGAGCAGCCGCGACGTGGTCGACGGGACATCCTGGCGATGGATCCGGAGGGATGCCCTGGCCCCATCAAGCTCGAGGAGCTCGCCGTAGCTGTCCCACCGTACGGGCTCGCAGTCTGAAACCTCGACCCGGATCACTTTGTATGGGCTGAGGGTGGCGGAGAGCCGGCTGAGCTCGCCATCGAAGTGGATGGAACCTTTGTCGATCAGGATCACCCGTTTGCACAGCGACTCCACATCGGCCATGTAGTGACTGGTAAGCAGGA
>JACCYX010000295.1 GCA_013696265.1 Chloroflexia bacterium | reverse complement strand
GTCATGCCTGGCCGTTTCCGTAATAGGTGAGGAAGATTTCCTCCAGCGGTGGGCGCTCGGCGTCGAAGGTGTCGACCTCGTGTTGGCCGGCCAGCCGGATCACCTCGTTCATCGAACCGCTGACGGTGAAGGAGATCGTGGAGCCGTGCGTCTCGAACCGATCCACACCAGGAAGAGATTCGAATTCCTCGGCACCCGCGCCGTCGAGCGGTGCGGCGAACTGGATTCGCACGTAGCGAAAGGCGTGGCTGGTCAGGTCGTGCGGGTTCTCGACGGCGACGAGTTCGCCGTTGCGGATGATGCCAACCCGGTCCGCGATCTGCTCCACATCGGAGAGGATGTGGGAGGAAAAGAAGACCGTTTGGCCTCCATCCCGCGCCTCCTGGAGAATGCGCAGGAAAACCTCCTGCACCAGCGGGTCGAGGCCACTGGTCGGCTCGTCGAGCACGATCAGGTCGGGCTCGTGGAAGAGCGCCTGGATGATCCCGACCTTCTGCTTGTTGCCGCGCGACAAGCGGCGCATCGGGGTGTGGAGGTTGGCGTCGAGCCGTTCCGCCAGCTCACGGGCCCGTTCCAGGCTCTCCGGGCCGCACCCACGAAGACTGGCGTAGAACCGCAGCAACTCCAATCCGGTCATCCGGTCTTCGAGGTTGAACTCACTCGGCAAGTTGCCCAGACGCCGGTGAATGGCTACGGAATGCGACTGGACATCCAGGCCCAGCACCTCGGCTCGTCCCGAAGTTGGTCGGAGGAAGCCGAGCAAGGTACGGAGGGTGGTCGATTTTCCGGCGCCATTCGGCCCCAAAAACCCGAAGATTTCCCCGCGCTCGACGGTGAGGTTGACATTTCGGATGCCCCGGCTGGCGCCGTAGGTTTTCGTGAGGCCGAAGGTTTGGATCGCGGGCAACGAATCGCGCGGCCTCGTCGTGGCCAGGCTCAGCTGGATTGCCCTTCTTCGTTGAGGCGGTGCGCGGTTTCCACGTCATCGACGGCGGTGGTCGATTCGCGGTTGACCGAAACCTGGAGTGTGCCATTTTCGAAGCCGAAGATGGCGTGGACCGGCACGTCGAGGTCCGCGTGCTCGCCCTCCCTGCTCACCAGCAGGTAGTGGGGATGGACTTCGCGGACGGTGCCGAGCACGGTTCCGCCGTAGCCGACGACCGTCGTGCCGACCGGGATGTTCGCGGTGCCGTGTGGATCGTCACTCATCGTGTTTCTCCTTATTCATGATGGTCCTGGGAACAGGTCCGGGAGCGTGTCCCACAGCCAATCGACTTCGGCGCTGGTGCGCTCGACCTCCCCATTGTCGCGGAACATGGTCCAGGGGTAGCGGCCTTCGGCGGCGCGTTCCGTAATCTCGGCCATTGCCGTTTCCTGGAGCCGGACGATCTCGCGTACGATCTCAGCCGGGCCGAACGCTCCGTAGGCGGCGCAGATGACCTCCACCCGATGCTGGAAATCCGGCCGGCGCGGGAAGCCGCACTCGCGCCAGTGGCCCTCGCCGCGCAGGGGCACGAAGTAGAGCGCAAGCTGGGCCAGGTCGGTGAGCGGCGGGCCGGGTTCGGCGAAGTCCCAGTCAATCAGGCCGGTGAGCCTCTCTCCTTCCCAGAGCGTGTTCCACGGGCCGAGGTCGCCGTGCCGGATCACCTGCCCGGCGGTCTTCCCGGCCGGGCCGCCGCGCCATTCCGTCTCGGGCGGCAAGATCAGGTCATGCGTGGCGTCGTGGAGTTCTCGCAGCATGGTTGTGGCCTGGACGAGGGCATCGTCCGTGAACATGACCGGCTGCCACGGTCGAATCATCGACTCCCCAGGAAGAAAGCTGATTATTTCCCGCCCCTGGTCATCGACGCCCAACGGTTTGGGCGAATGGCGAAATCCTTGACGTTCCAGATGGTCGAGCACGGCGTGGACGGCGGGCACCCACGGTCCGCCGGTCCGGTAGACGATATTGCCGCGCCGGGTGACGCTGTTGATTTTGCCGCCGGTTAACACGTCTTCACTCATTGCGCGATGGTATCAGGGTGCGGATGCCGGCTGGCCCCTTCCCACTCCCGGTCGAGGATGGCGTAGATGTACGAGTCGCACCAATCGCCGTTCTCGAATGCGTTTTCGATGAGATGACCTTCCCGCCGCATGCCGACTTTTCCCAGCACCCGCCACGAGCCAATGTTCCGTGGATCGGCCTCGGCCCAGACTCGGTGCAGGTTCAGCTTGCCAAACCCAAAGCCGACGAGCGCCCGGACCGCTTCGGTCATATAGCCCTGGCCCCAGTAATCCCGGTGCATGGCGTACCCCACGACACCTTCGGTCGACTCTGGGCCGGTGATGTCGAAACCGCAACGACCGATGAGGCGGTCGTCCGCCTTCGTCACGATCGCCAGGGTATAGATCGTGCGGGGCGTCTCGGCCGCGCTTGCGATGAGGAACTCGATAGTGCGTCGCGTATCCTCCAGGCTCGGTCCGGGCAGCCAGACCCAGCGGGCCACGTCGGGGTGCACCTCGATCGCGTTGAGCGCGGGCGCGTCGTCCAGGATGAATTCCCGGAGCAGGAGGCGCCCGGTTGGCAGCAGCACCATGTCGCGGTCCTTTCCCGGTACCGATCCTGACGTGTGACCGGGAGTATGACCGAGACGATGGGACCGGGGCTACTGGATCCAACCGCCGAGCAGGAGCGGCGATGTTGGAGCCTCGCTTCCCGCCTCCGGCTCGGCGGAGATGGCGACCGCCCAATAGGTATCCAGCGGATCGGTGGGTTCGACGGCGTAGGCGACGGTGCCGTCCGGTTCCGGCACGAACGAGCCGCCGCTGACCCGTGACCCGCCCTCGGTGAAGAGCCAAACCTGGTAGCGTCCGTCGTTGGCCAGCGCCGGCAAGCCTTGGGCCGTCAGCAACGCCTGGTCGCGCTCGGGATCGACGTAGAAGATGGCGGTGGCATCCGTTGCGACCTCGGAATCGGTGAGCGGGTAGGCGTTGCCGGGTTCCGCGACGAGCGCGATGAGGTGCTCCTGATCGTCGAGTTCACGCTGCAACCAGAGATTCCAGCCGCCGAGCAGGAACAGGGCAATGGCCGCCGCGGCCAAGGCGATCTGGCCCACCCGGGCAGGCAGGCGAGTAATCCTGGCTGCCTGGCGTTGTCTGTCGCGGAAAACGGGTGCGGGGGGCTCGGCGGCCGCGGTCAAAGGAGGAGCCGGGAGCGGATAGCCAGCCCGCTCGAAGAGGGTGCGTCTGGCGGCGAGGCTGGGCGGCGCCACGGGCGCCATGACACTGACGAGATCGAGCAATTGGACGAACTCCGCCCGGCACCGCGGGCAGGACTCAAGATGCGCCTCGACACGCCAGAGATCGCCATCGCTCAATGCCCCGATCGCGAAGTCGGGCAGAAGCTCGGCAATGTCGTTATGTTGTGCCTCTGTCAAAGTCTCCACGTTACTCGCCCTGACGTCGTTAGACGCCTTCGAACTCTTTGGATCGTCCCGCGAAATGTCGTCCTGACATCACCCACGGTCCGGTTCCAGGTCGTGCACGATCTCGCGTAGGTGGAGCAGTCCTCGCCGCATGCGGGACTTGACGGTCCCGAGCGGCTCGTGCAGCCGGGTGGCGATCTCCGATTGGCTGTATCCGTTCGCGTAGAGGCCGATCACCGTCCGTTGGACCTCCGGAAGCTGGCCAAGCGCGTCCGCCAGCCGGGCTCGTCGCTCGCGTAGCCAGACGATGTCGTCCGGCTGAAAACCAGGGTCCGGCATGCGCGCCAGCGGATCGTCAGGCACTCCGGTCCCGCCCGCCGTCTCGGGTTGGGAGGTGAGGATCTGGGGCCGCCGCCGCTGGCGGCGAAGTTCGTTGAGCGCCAGGTTGTGGGCAACGCCCAGAATCCAGTTCCGCACCTGTCCACGCTCGGGCTCATAGGTTTCGACACGTTGCCAAATGCGGAGAAAGACCTCTTGCAGCAACTCTTCGGCAATTTGCCGGTCCCGCACCATGCGCTGGATAACGGTCATCACCAGCGTTGCGTACTGGTTGTACAGTGTTTCGAGAGCGTTCGGATCACCAGCCGCCAGCGCCGCGATCGTGCGCCGGTCAGCCAGTTGTTGATCAGCCAGGTGTCCAGACACCGCTTTCCCGTTCACCAACTCCCTCTCGCCGCAGACCGGGATCGACCCTTAACGGGGTAAGCTCTGGACAGACGCTCCCTCTTCGACGCGGTGCGGATGCCTGGCTGTTCATCCACCTCGTCAATACGCATAGGCCGTTTCTTCGGAATCGGATTCATTGACGTTCATCAAGCGCGCGATCTCGCGCATCGGCCAGGAAGCGATGATTCAGGGTGTCGCGACCGGCGACGCCTGGGGCTCGTCTTCCTCGGCCCGCGGCGTGGCGGTCAGCGTCAGCGAATGAAAGTTCGTGGTGCTCTCCATTGAACCGGGACCATCCTCCTGGCGTGTGGACTGCAGGACAGGCGGACCATTCTCGTTGTCGAGCCGCACCTGGACGAGGCCAAGGCGGCGCAAGCCAATCAGGTAATACCAACAGCCACCGTCACCGTTGCCATCGGTGCGAAACGCACAGAAGGGAGAGAACGCGCCGGCTTCCGGGGAGTCGTCTTCGCCGGTCCGGCCCTGAACGACCGTGACGTAGTTCGTTTCGGGCTGGAGATCGTCGACCTGGAAGATGATCGTCCAGCGTGAGTCTGGCTCGCCGCCGCCGCGAAAATCGACTGTTCCCGTGCCGGAACCCGCCGGTGAAGGGGAGTCCAGTACGGGCTCGAAGGTCAGCTCGTTGTCGCTTTCGTGATCCGCGAACGAGGTGAAGGGGCCAACCAGTGATACGGCCAGTGCGACGAGCATGGCTGAAACGAGAAGCACCATCCGCTTGCCTGGTCGCGTCACGCCAACATCCCTTCTCGTCGTCGGCCGGAGCGACGTCACCATGTACTGGCCAGCGTGCGGCCGGTCGATGCGTGGCGATGGTACTACAGCCCCGGAAGGGATGCGGCCTGATCCGAGGCATTGCGATGTTGACGACGGCCTTCAGGGGAACCGAATGGTCCGCCCGATGGATTGCTGTCGCCCGCTCAAGCCTGAGACAGGGGCCGGAGGGCGGAATCCATCCCGCTCCCCAGCCCCTGATGGCGAAACGTCTGGTCTAGTTCCCCAGCAGATCGTTGAGCAGATCGGCCAGGCGGTCGATATCGCCATTCTCGTCGCCCGCGAGGTCACTTATCACGCAGAACGCGTCACCGCCAAGCAGGCCGCCCAGTAGCCCCGTGCGAGGCTTCTTCATCGCGATTTCGTCCAGATGAATCTCGTCGCCGATTGCGTCAACGAGGATCGGGTCGATCACGTAATAGATTGTCTTGCAATTCGACCGGTCGGAAACGTTGGCAAATTCGTCGAACCGCTGGCTGACCGCCGTTTCGACGCCGTCAACCGTGACGGTACCCTCCAGGTTTCCGCTAAAGACAAGGGCCTCTTCGAACGAAGTGAAGACGGGATCGACAGCGACTCCCTCGAATGTCCCGCCGTCGGTGACACTACCGGTGACCTGGATTTCTTCGGCCGCCAGTGCGGCGTGGGGTGCCAGCGCGGCCGAGCCCGCGAACACCATCAGGAAGCCAAGGGTAAACGCCGGAATCTTGAGCCAGTGAAACATGAAAACGCTCTCCTCACGACAAGTGAATGGGTTCGTGCGTCTTTGGATGAGTGTCGTCGACTGAACGCTCATCCCCTGTTACCCCAACGCCCTTCGTTTGGATTCAGGGTCTTCCCTGTCTACTCGATTGGGGCCCCAGTCCGAACCCGCTCCTTCCGCCTTGCGACGAGGACGGTGATAATGCGGTCCCGGACTTGTTCCGGAAGGATGACGCCGCCGCCACTCAGGAAGGGTCTGCCATGACCGTGAAATTCGGGCTTTTCGTGCCCCAGGGCTGGAAGATGGACCTGGTCAGCATCCCCGACCCGATCGCGCAATACGAAGCGATGACCGCCGTCGCGAAGGAGGCCGATGCCGGGCCGTGGGATTCGGTCTGGGTCTACGATCATTTCCACACCGTGCCGGAACCGACGATGGAAACCACGTTCGAGTGCTGGACCGTTTCCGCGACGTTGGCGCGGGACACCGAGCGGGTCCGGATCGGCCAGATGGTCGGCTGCAACGGCTACCGCAATCCTGCCCTCTACGCCAAGATCGCCTCCACGGTCGATGTCGCCAGTCACGGCCGGCTCAACGCCGGGATCGGGGCCGGCTGGTACGAGCACGAGTGGCGCGCCTACGGCTATGGCTTCCCGGAAACCCCGGAGCGGATGGGGATGTTCCGCGAGGCGGTCCAGATCATCCACAAGATGTGGACCGAGGACAAACCGACATTCCAGGGCAAGCGCTACGCCATCGACGGCCCGATCAACGAGCCGAAGAGTGCCGTACCGGGCCAGAAGGTGTCGATGTGGATCGGCGGCGGGGGCGAAAAGGTCACGCTGAAACTGGTGGCGCAGTACGGCGATGCCTGCAACGTGGGGCGCGACCCGGAAACCTGCCGCCACAAGCTGGAAGTGCTCCAGGGGCACTGTGAGACGGTCGGCCGCGACTACGATGAGATCATCCGGTCGGCCGAAGCCGATGTCTTCCTGACCCGCGAGGGCGAGGACCCGGTCGCCGCGACCGCCCACATCCGGGGCGACCAGCCGTTCGAGGAGTACGCGAAGGGAAAGATCATCGGCTCGCCGGACCGCGTGCAGTCGCACATCAACGACTTGGCCGAGGCTGGGATCGATTACGTGATCGTCTACATGCCGAACCTAGCCCATGACCGGGACCCGGTCGGCCGCTTCGCCGCCGAGGTCATCCCCGCCTTTGCATAGCGGGAACCGGCAATGACCCAGCCAGCAGATCGCCAGCCTTCCGAGAGGGACGAAAAACAGGCTATCGTCCGCGACCAGCGGTGGGAACTGGCCGAAAACCTGCAGGCGATCCTCGATCCGGTGATGGCGGGTCTCGGACTCGTCTTCCTTGGGTTGCTCCTGCTCGACTACTCCGCCATCGAGCTTTCAGAGGCGGCGAGTTCGCGGCTGTTCTGGGCGCTCCAGGCGATCTGGGCGATCTTCCTGGTCGAGTTCGCGGTGCGGCTGATCGTGGCCCCCGCCAAGGGCGAGTTCCTCCGGAGCAACTGGCTGGGGGCGCTCTCGCTCGTGCTGCCGTTCCTGCGGCCGCTGCGCGCCTTCCGGGCGGCGCGGGCCCTGCGCTCGCTCAGTTTGGTGCGGTTCCTGGGCGGCATCAACAGGGGCATCCGCGTCTTGCGAGCGGTGACGCGCGGCCGCCAGTTCGCCTGGGTCGGTGCGCTCACCGTGGTGGTCATGCTCGCCGGGGCGGTGGGGGTTCGCTACTTCGATCGCGGGATCGAGGGGGCGCCGATCCAGAGCTTCGGTTCGGCGCTCTGGTGGTCATCGGCGATGGTGACGACGATCAACAACGAGCTGTACGCCGTCAGTACCGAGGCGCGGGTGCTGGCCATCCTGATGCGGGTCTTCGCCGTCAGCGTCTTCGGCTACATCACCGCCTCGATTGCCACGTATTTCATCGGCACGGCCCAGGCCGAACCGAAAGAGGGGAACGACATCGCCGCCCTCCG
>JACCYX010000292.1 GCA_013696265.1 Chloroflexia bacterium | reverse complement strand
CGACGATCTCTTCCGGCGAGAGGTCCAATCCCACCGAGTACTTTCCGTCAGCATTCTCCGAGTGGTGGGCAAACGTGGATGGGACCACCTCGATCGCCGCGGCGCGGTCGGGATCGAGACCGAGACTTACCGCCAGGTTGGGATTCGGGTCGACATCGATCGCCAGGACGCGATTGCCCGACTGAGCCAAAATCCGCGCCAACGTCCCGGCAAGCGTCGTCTTGCCCGAGCCACCCTTACCCGCAACTGCGATTTTCATACGGTTTCCTCCTTTTGTGACGACACTATAGCACCGATCCCGGCGCCACTCACAATTGCGGCAACACATGTTTCGATGGTCGATTTGACCCGTGCCGACGGTCGTGATTCGTTGAGTTCTCTTAAGCAACGTCTCCGTCAGTTAGGAGTCTCACCACTGATCCGCAATCCGAGCGGCGTCCCTAATGCAATTCGAGAAACCGCGTGCCCTTGACCTTGGAGCTAACTCCAAGGTCTATCTTCATGTGCAGAGCCGGAGCGGCTCGGATGGATGCCTGGGAGGTCGATGATGAGCGCGCAACAACCACCGGAGACAGATCCCGAGAGCAAGCGGCCGGCATCGCTTCAGCAAGGATGCGGTTGTCACGGCAGCCGCGGTTGTCAGGGCGCCAGGCAGACGACACGTTGATCCTGACGTCGCATCATGCCCGAGGACTGGTCCACACGTGGATTGGTCCTCAGTCTATCCGCTGAAGGGACTGCTGATGACCGACCGACGCCTTCTCGGACTCTTCGCGCATCCTGACGACGAGTCACGGATCGCCGGCGGAACCCTCGCCAGGTACGCCAGCGAGGGAGTCGTTGTCTCGCTCCTTGCCGCGACCCGTGGTGAGGAAGGATCCTGTGGCGATCCGCCGCTCTGCACGCGTGGGGAGTTGCCCCAGGTGCGCGAGGCGGAGGTGCGGGAAGCCTGCGCCGTCCTTGGCGTTCAGGATCTGACGATCCTGGACTACCCGGACGGCGGCCTGGCCGAGGTCGATCGCGCGGATCTGGTGGGTCGTCTCGTGGCCGCCATCCGTCGTGTCCGGCCCCAGGTGGTGCTGACGTTCGGTCCGGAGGGACGCACCCTGCACCCCGATCACATCGCCATCCACGAGGCGGCGACCGTTGCCTTCGCGCTCGCCGCCGACCCGGCCGCCTATCAGGAGCAAGGCTTGCCTGCCCACGCAGCCTCGAAGCTGTACTACACCACACTCCCTGAGCGCCTCGTCCAGGCGATCGACTGGGGATATCCCGGCATTCCGGATCAGGACGTGACCGTAACCATCGATGTGCGGCCGTGGCTTGAGCAGAAGAAGCGGGCCACGAACGAGGCCCATCGCACACAGGCGCACGATCAGCCGTTTGCCAACCTGCCGGAAGATGAACGCTGGGAAACCCTCAGCATCGAGTATTTCCATCTCGCCGCGACGCACGGCATCGAACGCCGGGACCGCGAGGATGGCCTCTTCGCGGGGATCGACTCCTGATTGCGGTCCTGTTGGTTGATGATCGCCGGGGTCGAAACGGCTCGACATTCTGGAGATATGACATGGCAAGGCAGCAAGAGGATGCGTTCTATCGGATCGGTGAGCTGGCAGAGCGATCCGATATCAGTACGGACACGGTGCGCTACTACGAGCGATTGGGGCTCATGGCGGCGCCATCGCGTGCCGCCAATGGCTACCGGCGCTACCGCGAGGCGGACCTCGGACGCTTGCGATTCATCCGCCGGGCGAAGCGTCTCGGGCTTTCACTGGAGGAAATTCGAGGACTGCTCGGAATAGCGCAAACCGGCGAATGCCAACCGCTCCGGCGCCAGGTAGCCGACCTGCTGGCCCGGAAGATTGAGGAGTGCGAGGCGCGGCTGGCCGAGATCTTGGCGTTCAAGGCACAGCTTAAGGAGCGACATCAACTGGCGCTGGAGCACCTCGACGAACCGGCGTGCGGCTGTGCCGGGTTCCCGGCATCCTGTGGCTGCCTACCGGTCCCGCTGATGGACCTGGATGCGCGGCAGAACGGAGCGCCTGGCGATGCTTGACGCCTTTCGGGGACCCATCCTCGTCATCGTCGCCCATCCCGATGACATCGAGGCGCATTGTGCCGGAACCGTGGCCCAGCTCATCGACCTTGGCGAGCAGGTTACATACGTCCTGGTCACGAGCGGCAACCGGGGCGCCGATGACC
Organism: Chloroflexia bacterium; assembly: GCA_013696265.1. Lineage (GTDB taxonomy): Bacteria > Chloroflexota > Chloroflexia > Thermomicrobiales > UBA6265 > JACCYX01. Next base: position 462 of record JACCYX010000292.1, on the reverse strand, counting down.
CCACCGTAACCTCCCGGGAAATCGCGGCCCAAAGGGAAGCCGAGCAGCGACAAGCCGCCGCGATCATTGGCGTGGAGCGTCTGCGCTTTCTTGCCTACGACGACAGCGATTTGCTCTTTCACATGCCGAAACTCCGGGAGGAATTGACGGCTATCATCCGGGACGAACGGCCGAAGACAATCATTACCCACGATCCCTACCCCGGTAACGGTTCGCACGACTCGTGCTCGGTCTACCCCGACCACACGGCTCTGGGATTGATGGTTTTCCAGGCCGCCTACCTCTGTAGCCCTGGGCCCTTGTTCTACCCGGAACACCTACGCGGTGGGCGTACACCCCACCGCGTCGAGATGCTCTATCTCATCATGAGCGACCGGCCCGACGTGTTCGTGGACATCGAGCCTGTTTGGGAGAAGCGCATGGAAGCGTTGCGCCAGCACGTCAGTCAGGGCCGTGACCTTC